>NZ_JBFABB010000104.1:0-25826 GCF_040640035.1 Micromonospora sp. NPDC023633
ACGGAAACCGGGTCGCCAGGGGCCGTCGCCGCGCTGCCGAGTCCGAGCCGCTTGGCGATCAGGCCGGACTGGGCCCGCAGATGCGTGCCCGGGCCACCCCCCGCACCGGCCCACCGGATCCCGGCGGCCACCCCGGGCGGGTCCGCGCCCGCGCCGGCCGGATCCGGTGCCGTTGGCGGGGGTGGCGACGGGCCGCGGTTCGGCTACGGGACCAACGGGTTCGCCAACCACCGGCTGGCCGACGCGCTCGCCGTCCTCGCCGACCTGGGCTACCAGGGCGTCGCGCTCACCCTGGACCACGACCACCTCGACCCGTTCGCGCCCGGGCTGGCCCGGCGGGTGGCCGCCGTGGCCCGCCGGCTCGCGGCGCTCGACCTCGCCGTGGTCGTCGAGACCGGCGCCCGCTACCTGCTCGACCCGTGGCACAAGCACGCGCCGACGCTGCTGCACGACGACCCGACGCGGCGGATCGAGTTCCTGCGCCGGGCCGTGCGGATCGGCGCCGACCTGGGCGCGGAGGCCGTCTCCCTCTGGTCCGGCGTACGCCCCGAGACGGTGCCGCCCGCGACCGCCTGGGACCGGCTGGTCGCCGGCTGCGCGACGGTGCTCGACGCCGCCGAGACGGCCGGGACGACCCTCGGCTTCGAGCCGGAGCCCGGCATGCTGGTCGAGGACATCGCCGGCTGGCGTCGGCTGCGCGGCGCGCTCGGCGACCCGGCCCGCTTCGGCATCACCCTCGACATCGGACACTGTCGTTGCCTGGAGCCGCGCCCGGTCCCCGACTGCGTGCGCGAGGTGGGCGCGTACCTGGTCAACGTGCAGATCGACGACATGCGTCGGGGCGTGCACGAGCACCTGGAGTTCGGCGCCGGCGAGATCGACTTCCCGCCCGTGCTGCGCGCCCTGGGCGACGTCGACTACCGGGGCCTGGTCGCCGTGGAGCTGCCCCGGCACTCGCACGCCGCCCCCGCCGTCGCGGCCCGCTCGCTCGACTTCCTGCGCGCCGCCACCAGGGAAGCGGCGCGACGGGAACGGTGACGGGCACGGCGGCAGCACGAGAGAGGAGACGGGGATGACACCGGATTCACCGCGGGCCGCGCTGCGGGGCGTACCCGATCCCGACTGGCTCGACGCGGCGCTGCGGCGGGTGGCGGCCGAACCGGCGGCGATCGACCGGTTCTTCCCGGCCGCCGGGCGGCGCTGCGGCCGGGCGCCGCTGGCCGGGGCCCCCGGCTGGAGCGCCGACGAGGCGGCCCGGGCCCTGCTGCTGACCGCGCTGCGGACCGACCACGCCACCCACGCCGAGTCCCGCTACCGGCAGGGCGACGCCGCCGAGAAGCGGGCCGTGCTCAAGGCCCTGCCGCTGCTGCCGATCGGCGCGGCCGGGGCGCCGCTGCTGCACGACGCGATCCGCACCAACGACACCCGGCTGCTGGCTGCCGCCCTCGGCCCGTACGCCCGGCACCTCGATGCGGCCGCCTGGCGGCAGGCGGTGCTCAAGTGCGTGTTCACGGGCGTGCCGCTGGCCGTGGTGCACGACCTCGACGCCCGCGCCGACGGCGAACTCGCCGCGATGCTCGCGGGGCTGGCCGCCGAGCGGCAGGCCGCCGGGCGCGCCATGCCGGCGGACGCGATCGACCTGCTCACCCGGCTGCGCGCGAACCAGGAGGCGTGATGCGCATCTTCGACCCGCACATCCACATGACCTCGCGGACCACCGACGACTACGAGCGGATGGCCGCCGCCGGCGTCCGCGCGGTGGTGGAGCCGGCGTTCTGGCTCGGCCAGCCCCGCACCAGCGCCGCCTCCTTCGCCGACTACTTCGACTCGCTGATCGGCTGGGAGCCGTTCCGGGCCGGGCAGTTCGGGATCCGCCACCACGCCACGGTGGCGCTGAACCCGAAGGAGGCCAACGACCCGCGCTGCCGCCCGGTGCTCGACCTGCTGCCGCGCTACCTCGACAAGGACGGCGTGGTGGCGGTCGGCGAGATCGGCTACGACTCGATGACCCCGGAGGAGGACGAGGCGTTCGCCGCCCAGCTCGCCCTGGCCGTGGCCCACGACCTGCCGGCCCTGGTGCACACCCCGCACCGGGACAAGGCCCGCGGCGTCGCGCGCAGCCTCGCCATGGTCGCCGAGTCCGGCGTCGAGCCGGGCCGGGTGGTGCTCGACCACCTCAACGAGGTGACCGTGGGGCTGGTCCGGGACACCGGCTGCTGGCTGGGCTTCTCCATCTATCCCGACACCAAGATGTCCCCGCCCCGGATGGTGGAGCTGCTGCGGGCGTACGGGACCGAGCGGGTGCTGGTCAACTCGGCGGCCGACTGGGGCCGCTCGGACCCGCTGCTCACCCGGGCCACCGGGGAGGCGATGCTGCTGGCCGGCTTCACCGACGACGACGTGGACCGGGTGCTGTGGCGCAACCCGGTCGAGTTCTACGGCCAGTCCGGGCGGCTCGACCTGACGGACCTGGACGCGGCCGTCGACGCGGCGAGCGGCACCTGGGCCGGCAACTCGATCCTGCGCGGCGGCAGCTGATGCGGCTGCGGCACGCCGGCGGCGACACCGTCCACCTCGGCTACTGCACCAACGTGCACCCCGCCGAGGACCTCGCCGGCATCCTCCGCCAGTTGGACACCCACGCCGTGCCCGTCCGCGAGGCGCTCGGCGCCGACCTGCTCGGCCTCGGCCTGTGGCTGGCCGCCCCGGTCGCCGCCGAGCTGGCCGCCGACCCGGCCGCCCGTCGCCGGCTGCGCGTCGAGCTGACCGCCCGGGGGCTGGAGGTGGTCACCCTCAACGGCTTCCCGTACGCGGCCTTCCAGGCGCACGTGGTCAAGGGGGACGTCTACCAGCCGGACTGGACCACGCCCGGGCGGCTCGCGTACACCCTGGACCTGGCCCGGGTGCTCGCCGACCTGCTGCCCGACGACGCGGCCCGGGGCTCGGTCTCCACCCTGCCGCTGGCCTGGCGGCGGCCCTGGGACGCCGCCCGCGCGGACGCCGCCCGCCGCCGGCTCGACCAGCTCGCGGCCGGTCTCGCCGACGTCGAGCGGGAGACCGGCCGGCCGGTGCGGGTCGGCTTCGAGCCGGAGCCGGGCTGCGTGGTGGAGAGCACCGGCCAGGCCGTCGCGGCCCTGTCCGGCCTGGACACCGACCGCCTCGGCGTCTGCCTGGACCTCGCCCACCTCGCCTGCGCCTGGGAGGAGCCGGCCGACGCGCTGCGCCGGCTGCGCGCGGCCGGCCTGCCAGTGGTGAAGGTGCAGGTGTCGGCCGCCATCGAGGCGCCCGCCGGGGCGACGCCGGAGCTGCGCCGCTGGGTGGAGCCGCGCTTCCTGCACCAGACCCGCGCCGCCGGCTGCGCGGGCGCGGCGAACCCGGCCGACCCCGCCCACGCCGCCGACGACCTGGACGCCGCCCTGCACGCGCGGCTGCCCGGGCCGTGGCGGGTGCACTACCACGTGCCGCTGCACGCCCCGCCCGAGCCGCCGCTCGGCTCGACGCTGCCGGTGCTGCGCGCCGCGCTGGCCGCGCTCTACGCCGGCCCCGAGGCGGGCTGCGACCACCTCGACGTCGAGACGTACACCTGGGGGGTGCTGCCGGCCCCGCGGCGCCCGCGCACCGCCGCGGAGCTGGCCGTCGGCATCGCCGCGGAGCTGGCCTTCGCCCGCGCGGAGCTGGTGGCCCTGGGCCTGACGCCGGCGGGCCGGCGGGTGCCGGCATGAGCCGCCGGCTGGTGGTGCTGGACGTGGTGGGCCTGACCCCCCGCCTGCTGGCGCACATGCCCCGGCTGCGCGCGGTCGCCGACGCCGGCTTCCGCGCCGAGCTGGGCACGGTGCTGCCCGCGCTGACCTGCCCGGTGCAGTCGACGTTCCTCACCGGGGAGCTCCCGGCCGGGCACGGGATCGTCGGCAACGGGTGGTACTTCCGGGACCTCGGGGAGGTGCTGCTCTGGCGGCAGCACCACGCCCTGGTCGGCGGGGAGAAGCTGTGGCAGGCGGCCCGCCGGGTCGAGCCGGGCTGGACGGTCGCCAACGTCTGCTGGTGGTACGCGATGGGCGCCGACGTGGACTGGACGGTCACCCCCCGCCCCGTGTACCGGGCGGACGGGCGCAAGGAGCCGGACTGCTACACCGACCCGCCGGAGCTGCACGACGCCCTCACCGACCGGCTCGGCACGTTCCCGCTGTTCAGCTACTGGGGGCCGGGCGCCGGGCTGGCCTCGTCGACGTGGATCTGCCGGGCCGCCGAGCGGATCCTCGCCGACGAGTCCCCGGACCTGACCCTGGTCTACGTCCCCCACCTCGACTACGACCTGCAACGCTTCGGCCCCTCGTCGCCCCGGGCCGCCGCGGCGGCGGCCGAGCTGGACGGGGTGCTCGGGCCGCTGCTGGACGCCGCCCGCGCCCGGGACGCCACCGTGGTGGTGCTCTCCGAGTACGGCATCACCGACGTCTCCCGCCCGGTCGACGTCAACCGGCTGCTGCGTGCCGAGGGGCTGCTGCGGGTGCACACCCAGGCCGGGATGGAGTACCTGGACCCGTGGACCTCGCGGGCCTTCGCGGTGGCCGACCACCAGGTGGCGCACGTCTACGTCCGCGACCCGGCCGACGTGCCGGCGGTGGCGACGCTCTGCGCCGCGCTGCCGGGGGTGGCCGAGGTGCTCGACGCCGACGGCCGGGCCGCGCACGGGCTGGACCATCCGCGCGCCGGCGAGCTGGTCCTCGTCGCCGAGCCGGACGCCTGGTTCACCTACTACTACTGGCTCGACGACGCCCGCGCGCCCGACTTCGCCCGGCTGGTGGAGATCCACCGGAAGCCGGGTTACGACCCCGCCGAGCTGTTCCTCGACCCGGCCGCCCCGGGCGCGGCGAAGCGGCGGGCCGCCGTGGCGCTGGCCCGCAAGAAGCTCGGGCTGCGCTACCTGATGGGCGTGGTGGGGCTGGACGCCGGCGCCCGGGCGGTGCGCGGGTCGCACGGCCGGCTCCCCGCCGCTCCGGCCGACGGGCCGGTGCTGCTCTGCTCCGACCCGTCCGCCGCCCGGGAGCGGGTCGCGGCGACCGAGGTGAAGGCCCTGCTGCTGGAGCTGGCGGGGCTGGCGCCGCCGGCGGCCCCCGCCGCGCCCCCGCCGCCGCGCCGGGCCGCGCCACCGCCGTCGGCCGCATCGGCCGCGTCGACCGGGCGGCCCGGGGAGGGGTCGTGACCGCCACCGTCGCCCCGACCGACACGAGCGGGCTGCGGGCCCGGTTCGACGCCGCGCTCGCCACGTTCCTCGACCGGCAGGGCCGCGACTGGCCGGACGGCGCGCCCCGGGGCGTCTTCACCGCGCTGCACCGGTTCGTGCTGGCCGGCGGCAAGCGGCTGCGCCCGCTCTTCTGCTACTGGGGGTGGCGGGGCGCGGGCGGCGCCGACGACGCCCCGATCGTGGCGGCCGCCGCCGCGCTGGAGCTGTTCCACGCGTTCGCGCTGATCCACGACGACATCCTGGACGGCAGCGACCGCCGCCGGGGCGGGCCGTCGGTGCACCGGCTCTTCGCCGACCTGCACGCCCGCTCGTCCTGGCGCGGCGACCCCGAGGCGTACGGGCGCAACACCGCGCTGCTCTGCGGCGACCTCTGCGCCGCCTGGTCCGACCAGATGTTCCACGAGTGCGGCCTGGACCCGGGGCGGGTGCACCGGGGGTACGCGGTCTACGCGCTGATGCGCACCGAGGTGATCGCGGGGGAGTACCTGGACCTGGTCTCCGGGGTGGGCGACGGGTCGGTGGCGAGCGCGCTGACCGTGGTCCGGATGAAGGCGGCCCGCTACACCGTCACCCGGCCGTTGCAGATCGGGGCGACGCTGGCCGGGGCCGGACCGGAGCTCATCGCCGCGCTGGCCGAGTTCGGCGACCCGCTGGGCGACGCGTTCCAGCTGCGCGACGACGTGCTGGGGGTCTTCGGCGACCCGACGGTCACCGGCAAGTCGATCCTGGACGACCTGCGGGAGGGCAAGCCGACGGTGATGATGGCGCTGACCCGCGGCGCCGCCGACCGGGCGCAGGCCGCGCGGCTGCGGGAGCTGTTCGGCAACCCGGCGCTGGACGGCGACGGCGCGGCCGAGCTGCGGAAGATCATCGAGGGCACCGGGGCCCGCGAGCGTATCGAGGGGATGATCCGGGTGCGCGCCGACGCCGCCCTGTCGGCCCTGGAGTCCGCCCCCGTGACCGCCGAGGCCCGCGCCGCGTTGGCCGCCCTCGCCGCCCAGGCCGTCGACCGTCCATGCTGAGTCGCCATCCCGTCCCGGCGGCGACTTTCGGCAGGATCGACGAAAGTTAGTGCCGAATCGGCGGAAGGTATGGACACATCGATGTGCGTCATTTAATGTCGGGCCATCACGAATGTGTTTCGTCGAGGTGAACCGGCGGCGCGGGAACCCATCGACTGGTGACCTCCGAGCGATGGGCCCGCTCCATCCCTCGCAGGCCACGGCCGGCCGGGCACGGCACCCGGCGGGCCGACCGCATCCCCGCTACGGCATCCGGCGCGACGGCGCGCGCCCGCCCTGGCAGTCACTCGTCAGGAAGGGACGGCACACCTATGTCCACCCAGGACGCCCCCATCCACCGGCTCCGCCGGCGACTCTGCGCCGGCTCGGCGCTGCTGCTGGTCGCCACGGCCGGCACGGTCGCCCTCGGCGCCGGCCCGGCCGCGCTGGGCGGCCCCACCCCGGCCCAGGCCCACCCCATCGTCGGCACCGACTTCCAGCAGGTCACCCTCGCCAAGGGCGTCGCCGAGGTCGGCGAGCCCATGACGATCGCGGTGCTGCCGGACCGGTCGGTCCTGCACACCGCCCGCAACGGCACCGTCCGGCGTACGGACTCCGCCGGCACCACCTCCGTGATCGGCACGCTGCCGGTCTACACCCACGACGAGGAGGGGCTGCAGGGCGTCGGGGCCGACCCGAACTTCGCCACCAACCGGCACATCTACCTCTACTACGCGCCGCCGCTGGCCACCCCGGCCGGCGACGCGCCGGCGACCGGCAGCGACTTCTCGGCCTGGCAGGGCGTCAACCGGCTCTCCCGGTTCACCCTCAACGCCGACTTCACGATCAACACCGGCAGCAAGGTCGACATCCTCGACGTGCCCGCCGACCGGGGCATGTGCTGCCACGTCGGCGGCGACATCGACTTCGACGCCGCCGGCAACCTCTACCTCTCCACCGGCGACGACACCAACCCGTTCGACTCGGCCGGGTACGCGCCGATCGACGAGCGCACCAACCGCAACCCCGCGTACGACGCGCAGCGCAGCGCGGCCAACACCAACGACCTGCGCGGCAAGATCCTGCGGATCAAGGTGAACGCCAACGGCACGTACTCGATCCCGGCGGGCAACATGTTCGTCGACTCGGACCCGAGGACCCGCCCCGAGATCTACGCGATGGGCTTCCGCAACCCGTTCCGGATGAGCGTGGACCGGACCACCGGCATCGTCTACGTCGGCGACTACGGCCCCGACGCCGGCACCACCAGCGCCCGGGGCCCGAGCGGCCAGGTCGAGTTCAACCGGGTCACCGGGCCCGGCAACTACGGCTGGCCGTACTGCACCGGCACCAACACCGCCACCGAGACGTACGCCGAGTGGGACTTCGCAGCCGGGACCGCCGGGGCGAAGTTCAACTGCGCCGGTGGGCCGACCAACAACTCGTTCCGCAACACCGGCCTGCCCACCCTGCCCGGGGCGAAGCCGGCCTGGATCCGGTACGCCGGCGACGCCGGCACCCCGCCGGAGTTCGGCGGCGGCTCCGAGTCGCCGATGGCCGGCCCCGTCTACCGGTACGACGCCGCGCTGAACTCCACCACCAAGTTCCCGCAGTCCTTCGACGGGCAGTTCTTCGCCGGCGAACTCGGCCGGGGCTGGGTCAAGCCGATCCACCTCAACGCCGACGGCAGCCCGGGAACCATCGACACGTTCCCGTGGAACGGCAAGCAGATCATGGACATGGCGTTCGGGCCCGAGGGCGCGCTCTACATCCTCGACTACGGCACCGGCTACTTCAACGGCGACGCCAACTCGGCGCTCTACCGCTACGACTACATCGCCGGCGGCAACCGGGCGCCGACCGCCGTCGCCGCGGCCGACAAGACCTCCGGCGCGGCCCCGCTGACCGTGAACTTCTCCTCGGCCGGCTCGACCGACCCGGAGGGCGGCGCGCTGACGTACTCCTGGGCCTTCGGCGACGGCACCAGCTCGACGGCGGCCAACCCCAGCAAGACGTACACCGCCAACGGCACCTACCAGGTCACGCTGACCGTCCGCGACCCCCAGGGCGCCACCGGCACGGCGAACGTGCAGATCGGCGTCGGCAACACCGCGCCCACGGTCACCATCAACAGCCCGGCCAACGGCCAGCTGTTCAGCTACGGCGACACCGTGCCGTTCAGCATCACCGTGACCGACCCGGAGGACGCCGCCATCGACTGCACCAAGGTCAAGATGACGTACGTGCTGGGCCACGACAGCCACGGCCACCAGATCACCTCGAAGAACGGCTGCTCGGGCTCCATCACCATCCCCGTCGACGGCGAACACGACGACGCGGCGAACATCTTCGCCATCTTCGACGCCGAGTACACCGACGCCGGCGGGCTGACCACGCACAAGCAGCACACCCTCCAGCCGCGCAAGCGCCAGGCGGAGCACTTCAAGACCTCCTCCGGCGTGGGGACCTTCGACAAGGCCACCGCCGAGGGCGGCAAGACCGTCGGAGACATCAACAACGGCGACTGGATCGCGTTCGAGCCGTACCGGATCGACAACGCGACCTCGTTCAGCGCCCGGGTCTCCTCGGCCGGCTCCGGCGGCACCCTCCAGGTGCGGGCCGGCTCGCCCACCGGCACCGTGCTCGGCTCCGCGACCGTCCCGGTCACCGGCGCCTGGGACACGTTCACCACGGTCAGCGGCAGCATCTCCGGGGCGCCGACCAGCACCGGCACGCTCTACCTGACCTTCGCCGGCACGGGCACCGGCGCGCTCTACGACGTGGACACGTTCGCCTTCACCACCGGCGCGGCGGTCCGCACCGGGCCGGTGGTCGGGCTCGGCGGCAAGTGCCTGGACGTGCGCAACGCGGCCACGGCCGACGGCACCCAGATCCAGATCTACGGCTGCAACGGCACCGCGGCGCAGACGTGGACGGTGACGCCGAACTCGACGGTGAAGGCGTTGGGCAAGTGCCTGGACATCTCCGGGGGCGCCTCGGCCGACGGGACGAAGATCCAGCTGTGGACGTGCAACGGCACGGGCGCGCAGAACTGGTCGGCCCAGGCGGACGGGACGCTGAAGAACCCGCAGTCGGGCAAGTGCCTGGACGTGTCGGGCAACAACCCGGCCGACGGTCAGGCCGTGCACCTGTGGACCTGCCACACCGGCGCCAACCAGAAGTGGACCCTGCCCTGACCTGAGGCGGGGAGGGGGGCCGCCGCGCCCCTCCCCGCCCCGGCAGGCCCTCGACAGCCCCGGCATTGGAGAGCGACATGCGCAGACTCCTCCGACCCCTCCTCGGCGCGGCCACCGCCGTCCTCGCCGTCCTCGCCTGCACCACCCCGGCCACCCCGGCCAGCGCCGCCGACGCCCCGTACGACGTGCTGGTCTTCTCGAAGACCGCCGGCTTCCGACACGACTCCATCGCGGTCGGCACCCAGGCGATCCGCGACCTCGGC
This sequence comes from Micromonospora sp. NPDC023633, assembly GCF_040640035.1. NCBI lineage: Bacteria > Bacillati > Actinomycetota > Actinomycetes > Micromonosporales > Micromonosporaceae > Micromonospora > Micromonospora sp. NPDC023633. Next base: position 9,704 of record NZ_JBFABB010000104.1, read on the forward strand.
GCGGCCAACAACTTCACCGTCACCGCCACCGAGGACGCCGCCCAGTTCACCACCGCCAACCTGTCCCGCTTCGAGGCGGTGGTCTTCCTCAACACCACCGGGGACGTGCTCGACGCCGCCCAGCAGGGCGCCTTCGAGTCGTACATCGGCTCCGGCGGCGGCTTCGTGGGCGTGCACGCCGCCGCCGACACCGAGTACGGCTGGTCCTTCTACGGCAACCTGGTCGGGGCGTACTTCGCCTCGCACCCGCACATCCAGCAGGCGAACGTGAAGGTGGAGCACCGGGCGCACGCGGCCACCGCGCACCTGCCGCAGACCTGGACCCGCACCGACGAGTGGTACAACTACCAGACCAACGCCCGCTCCACCGCCCGGGTGCTGGCCACCCTCGACGAGTCCTCCTACACGGGCGGCTCGATGGGCGCCGACCACCCGCACTCCTGGTGCAAGACCTACAGCGGGGGCCGGGCCTTCTACACGGGCGGCGGGCACACCCAGGCGTCGTACGCCGAGCCGGCGTTCCGCGCCCACCTGCTCGGCGGCATCCGGTACGCGGCCGGCCGGGCCAAGGCCGACTGCCGGCCCGAGACCGGCTACACCACGCTCTACGACGGCGCGACCACCGGCTGGTCCCAGGCCGGGCCGGGCAGCTTCACCAACGCCGACGCCACCCTCACCTCGGTCGGCGGCATGGGCCTGTACTGGTACAGCGCGAAGCAGTTCACCAACTACTCGCTCAAGCTGGACTGGCGGCTCGCCGGCGACGACAACTCCGGCGTCTTCATCGGTTTCCCGGCCTCCAGCGACCCCTGGTCGGCGGTCAACAACGGCTACGAGGTCCAGATCGACGCCACCGACGCGGCCGACCGCACGACCGGCGCGGTCTACACCTTCAAGTCCGCCGACATCGCCGCCCGGGACGCGGCGCTGAACCGGCCGGGAGAGTGGAACACCTACGAACTGCTCGTCGAGGGCGAGCGCCTCCAGGTCTTCCTGAACGGGGTGAAGATCAACGACTTCACCAACACCGACCCGGCCCGCTCGCTCGCCGGCCACGTGGGGCTCCAGAACCACGGCACCGGCGACGACGCCTCGTTCCGCAACATCCGGATCAAGGAACTCGGCGTCAACCCGCCGGGCGGGAACACCACCGTCCAGGCGGAGGCGTTCAGCTCGGCCGGCGGGGTCGCCCCGTTCGCCAAGGCCGGCGCCAACGGCGGCCAGACCCTCGGGCACATCGACCCGGGCGACTGGGCCGCGTACGCCGGGGTCGACCTGACCGGGGCGACGTCGCTGCGGGCGCGGGTCGTCTCCGGCGGGCCGGGCGGCACCCTCCAGGTGCGCATCGGATCCACCACCGGCACCGTGCTCGGCTCGGTCGCCGTGCCGAACACGGGCAGCTGGACCACCTTCGCCGACGTCACGACCACCCTGTCGGGCGTGCCGTCCGGCACCCGGGACCTCTACCTGACCTTCACCGGGTCGGGCACGGGCCTCTTCGACGTGGACGACTTCACCCTGGTCAGGCCCGGCGGCAGCGGTGGCGTCGGCCCGATCCGGGGCCTGGGCGGCAAGTGCCTGGACGTGCGCAACGCGGCCACGGCCGACGGCACCCAGATCCAGATCCAGACCTGCAACGGCACCGCGGCGCAGACGTGGACGGTGACGCCGAACTCGACGGTGAAGGCGTTGGGCAAGTGCCTGGACGTCTCGGGCGGCGCCTCGGCCGACGGGACGAAGATCCAGCTGTGGACGTGCAACGGCACGGGCGCGCAGAACTGGTCGGCCCAGGCGGACGGGACGCTGAAGAACCCGCAGTCGGGCAAGTGCCTGGACGTGTCGGGCAACAACCCGGCCGACGGTCAGGCCGTGCACCTGTGGACCTGCCACACCGGCGCCAACCAGAAGTGGACCCTGCCCTGACCCTTCCCCTCCCACCCCGACCGTTGGCGTGGGTGGCGACCGTCGGGCCGCCACCCACGCCGTCGGAGCCCGGGCCGGACCTCCCCGGCCCGGTGGGCGGCGCCGACCCGGCGACCTCCCCGCGATCTCGCAGTCCGTGCCCGGCGGTCCGGTACCCCAGGCGGGCAGTGCGAGGTCGCGGGGGAGGGGCGGGGGTTTTCGTGGGGGCGCGGCGGTTCTAGAGTGGGGGCGGCGACCGTGGCGGTCGCCGGTGACCGGCGGGAGGCGCAACCCGGCCGGTTCAGGTGCGCTCGCGCACCCACCGGTGCTACGCCAGTGGCCCGTCGCGCACCGGCCCTGGCCGGTCACCCTCGCCCCGGTCCCGCACCCACGGAATCCCCATCACCACAAGGGGAGAAGCACCATGGCGCGACCCATCACGCTCTTCACCGGCCAGTGGGCCGACCTTCCGTTCGACGAGGTCTGCCGGCTCGCCGCCGAGTGGGGCTACGACGGGCTGGAGATCGCCTGCTGGGGCGACCACTTCGAGGTCGACAAGGCGCTCGCGGACGACTCGTACGTCGAGCGGAAGCGGGAAACCCTGGCGAAGCACAACCTGGACGTCTTCGCGATCTCCAACCACCTGGTCGGCCAGGCCGTCTGCGACCACCCGATCGACGAGCGGCACCAGGGCATCCTGCCCGCCCGGATCTGGGGCGACGGCGAACCCGAGGGGGTACGCCGCCGCGCCGCCGAGGAGATCAAGGACACCGCCCGGGCGGCGGCGAAGCTGGGGGTGGACACCGTCGTCGGCTTCACCGGCTCGTCGATCTGGCACACGCTGGCGATGTTCCCGCCGGTGCCGCCGTCGATGATCGAGCGCGGCTACCAGGACTTCGCCGACCGGTGGAACCCGATCCTCGACGTCTTCGACGAGACGGGGGTGCGCTTCGCCCACGAGGTGCACCCGAGCGAGATCGCGTACGACTACTGGACGACGAAGCGGGCGCTGGAGGCGGTCGGGCACCGGCCCGCGTTCGGGCTGAACTGGGACCCGTCGCACTTCGTCTGGCAGGAGCTGGACCCGGTGAACTTCATCTTCGACTTCGCCGACCGCATCTACCACGTCGACTGCAAGGACGCGAAGGTGCGCACCGGGGACGGGCGGCGGGGCCGGCTCGCCTCGCACCTGCCGTGGGCGGACATGCGGCGCGGCTGGGACTTCGTCTCCACGGGCCACGGCGACGTGCCCTGGGAGGACTGCTTCCGGGCGCTGAACGCGATCGGCTACGCCGGCCCGATCTCGATCGAGTGGGAGGACGCCGGGATGGACCGCCTCGTCGGCGCCCCGGAGGCGTTGCAGTTCGTCCGCCGGCTCGCCTTCGACGCCCCGGCCGCGGCCTTCGACGCCGCGTTCACCAGCAAGGACTGACCGACCCGGGGCGCCCCCGAGTCGGCCGGCGTCGGGGCACGCACACTAGCGGGCCGGTCGTCCGAAGGCGACCGGCCCGCTCGAAGGTGCGATCAGAGGGTGCTGCCGTTGGTGCCCGAGCTGGACGGCTTGCTACGGGGCGTGGCGGTGGCCGACGTCGACCCGGGGGTCGAGGTCGAGCTCGACGACCCGGTGGCGCTCTTCGCGCCGACCGTGGCCGGCGTGCCGGCGAACGCGTCGTCGGCGGCGGTCAGCTCCTGCTTCTGGCCGTTGCTGCTCAGCTTCTCGCCCAGCTTCGACTGGCCGAGCTTGTCCTTGCCCTCGCTGTAGAGGCGGGTCGCCTGGGCCTGCGCGACACCGGCCGCCTCCTGGACGGTCGGGTGGTCGAGCACCTTGCGGCCCCGGATCACCAGCTCCTCGTACTTTTCCCGACCGGCACGGGCGCCCAGGACGAATCCCGCAGCCAGCCCGCCAAGGAACATCATCTTTCCGCGCATGGCGGCTCCTTCCGTACCTGACGCGCCGTCGTCCGGCGGTTACCCCGCCGGAGGCGACCAAATCGCGCCTGCCATCTCTGTCCGCAGCTAACTACCCATACTGCTCTCCGCTCATGCCTCCTTGTGCCGTGATGACGATTTGTCTGGGTTTATTGTCGTGTGGCGCGGGCACCGGTCCCGGGGGTAACCCCCTGGACCAACACCCCCGGGAATCCTGTACTCTTGTCTCCGTCGCACGGCGCAGCGAGATCGGCGCCGGACGACACAACGGTCCCCCGTAGCTCAATTGGCAGAGCAGCCGGCTGTTAACCGGCAGGTTTTTGGTTCGAGTCCAAACGGGGGAGCTTCCACACCAGACGCCCGTCGGCTACGCCGGCGGGCGTTCACCGTTCCTACCGCCGGTGTCGCGTGCTCGTCGGCCGCCCGTTCCCGTCGTGCCGGTGAACGTGCCCGGTGAGCCGGACCATCGATGACCGTGCCCGGCTGGCCCGGACGACCCGTTTCCCCCACCCCGGGCCCGCTCGGCCGGCAGGATGGTCGCTGTCGACTGGTACTCCCGCTGCGTCGATTGGCACGTCGATCCATGGGGTGGGGCGGATGCCCGGAAGAGGTGGCCACGGCAGGATCACGCTCGTCGCCGTGGCGGTCGTGGTGGCGTGGCTGGTCGTCGGGGCGGTCGCCGGGCCGTTCTCCGGCAGGCTCAGCGAGGTCGCCACCAACGACAACGCCTCCTTCCTGCCCGCCGAGGCCGAGGCCACCCGGGCGCAGGAGCTGTCCGCCCGGTTCGTCGAGCGGCAGACCACCCCCGCCCTGGTGGTCTACGAACGTGCCGCCGGCATCACCGACGCCGACACGCGACGGGTGGCCGCCGAGGCCGCCCGGTTCGCCCGGGTGCCCGGCGTGGTCGGCCCGCTGCCGCCGCCGATCCCCAGCGAGGACGGGCAGGCCCTTCAGGTCGTCGTGCCGATCGACGACGCCGACGGCGAACGGATCGGCACCGTCGTCGAGGAACTGCGCGCCATCGCCGGCGGCGACCGCGACGGGCTGAGCGTGGCCGTGGCCGGTCCCGCCGGCCTGCTCGCCGACCTGGTCGAGGTCTTCTCCGCCATCGACGGCACCCTGCTGGTCGTCACCCTCTGCGTGGTGCTGGTCATCCTCCTCGTCGTCTACCGCAGCCCGGTCCTGTGGATCTTCCCGCTGCTCGCCGCCGGGATGTCCTTCGCACTGGCCGCGGTCTTCGTGTACCTGCTCGCCGACGCCGACGTGATCAAGCTCAACGGGCAGGCGCAGGGCATCCTCACCGTGCTCGTCTTCGGCGCCGGCACCGACTACGCGCTGCTGCTGGTCGCCCGCTACCGGGAGGAGCTGCACCGGCACGAGCGCCCGTCGGACGCCATGCGGACCGCCTGGAAGGGGGCCGCGCCGGCGATCGTCGCCTCCGGCGGCACCGTCATGGTGAGCCTGCTCTGCCTGCTGCTGTCCAGCCTGAACTCCAACCGGGCGCTCGGGCCGGTCGCCGCCATCGGCATCGGCGCCACCCTGCTGGTGATGCTGACCTTCCTGCCCGCCCTGCTGGTGCTGGGCGGGCGGTGGGCGTTCTGGCCGCGCCGTCCCCCGTACGACCGGGCCGACCCCCGGGCGGAGCACGGCGTCTGGAGCCGGATCGCGGGCTTCGTGGCCCGGCGGGCGCGACCCGTCTGGCTGCTCACCACCCTCGCGATGGCCGGGCTCGCGTTCGGCCTGACGCAGCTCGGCGCGACCACGCTCGGCCAGTCCGACCTGTTCACCGAGCGGACCGACTCGGTCGCTGGGCAGGAGGTGATCGCCCGGCACTACCCGGCCGGCACCGGCAGCCCGGCCACCATCTTCACCACGCGGGAGACCGCCCAGCAGGTCGCCCGGGTGGCCCAGGGCGTGCCGGGGATCGTCGCGGTCCGACCCGTCACCGCCGACCGGACCGGCCCGCCCGACCCGAACGCGCCCCCCACCGTCATCGACGACACGGCGCAGCTGGAGGCGACGCTCGCCGACCCGCCGGACAGCGACGGCGCCGAGCGGGCCGTCCGCGCGCTGCGGGCGGCGGTGCACGGCGTACCCGGCTCCGAGGCGGTGGTCGGCGGGTTCACCGCGATCAACGTGGACACGTCCGACGCCTCGACGCGGGACCGGAACGTGATCATCCCCGTCGTGCTGGTGGTGATCGCGATCATCCTGGCCCTGCTGCTGCGGGCGCTCCTCGCACCGCTCCTGCTGATCGCGACCGTGCTGCTGAGCTTCGCCGCCACGCTCGGCCTCTGCGCGTTGATCTTCCGGCACGTCCTCGACTTCCCCGGCGTGGACACCTCGTTCCCGCTCTTCGCCTTCGTCTTCCTGGTCGCCCTCGGCATCGACTACAACATCTTCCTGATGAGCCGCGTCCGCGAGGAGTCCGTCAGGCGGGGCACCCGGGCCGGCGTGCTGACCGGGCTCGCCGTCACCGGCGGCGTGATCACCTCCGCCGGGATCGTGCTCGCCGCGACCTTCTCCGCGCTGGCCGTGCTGCCGCTGGTGGTGCTGGTCGAGCTGGGCGTCGCGGTCGCGGTCGGGGTGCTGCTCGACACCGTCGTCGTCCGCTCGCTGCTGGTGCCCGCGCTGTCGTACGACATCGGGCCGAAGATCTGGTGGCCGGGCCGGCTGTCCCGGACGAACGGAGAGCGGGAGGCGCGCGATGCTCGCTGAGACCGACGTGGTCGTGGTCGGCGGCGGCCTGGCCGGGCTGGCCGCGGCCCGGCGGCTGCACCGCGCGGGCGTGCCGTGGCGGCTGCTGGAGGCCGGCGGCCGGCTCGGCGGCCGGGTCGCCACCGACACGGTCGACGGCTACCTGCTGGACCGGGGCTTCCAGGTGCTCAACACCGCGTACCCCCGGGTGGGCGCCCTGCTCGACGTCGACCGGTTGCGCCTTGGACACTTCACCTCCGGCGTGCTGGTGCGCAGGGGCGAGCGGCTGACGCGCCTGGTGAACCCGTTGCGCGAACCCACCGGCGCGCCCGGCACCGCGCTGGCCGGCGTCGGTTCGCTGCTCGACCGGCTGCGCTTCGCCGCGCTGGTCACGGGCTGCGCCACCCTGCCGAAGGGACGGCTGCTCGCCGCCCCGGAGACCACCACCGAGACCGCGCTGCGCCGCGCCGGCCTCTCCGACGCGATCATCGAGGAACTGCTGCGGCCGTTCCTGTCCGGGGTCCTCGTCGACCGGGAACTGGAGACCTCCAGCCACGTGCTGGCGATGGTGCTGCGCTCCTTCGCCCGGGGCCGGATCGGCCTGCCCGCCGAGGGGATGGCCGCGCTGCCCCGCGCCGTCGCCGACCCGCTCCCGGCGGAGCTGATCGACCTGGACACCCCGGTCGCCGAGGTGGCGCCCGGCCGGGTCCGCACCCAGGCCGGCGACCTCCGCTGCCGCGCCGTCGTGGTCGCCGTGGACCCGCCGGCGGCGGCCACGCTGCTGCCGGGCCTGCCGGCGGTACGCACGCACAGCTACACCACCTACTACCACGGCACCCAGGAGCCGCCGCTGGACGAGCCGATCCTGCTCGTCGACGGCGACCGGCGGGAGGTCGTCGCGAACACGGTGGTGGTCAGCCGGGCCGCGCCCACGTACGCGCCGGCCGGGTGGCACCTGGTCGCCACCTCGGTGGTCGGCCCCTCGGCCCCGCCCGAGCCGATGGTGCGGGCGGAACTCACCCGCCTCTACGGCCGGTCCACGGCGGACTGGACCCACCTCGGCACCGTGTCCATTCCCGACGCGCTGCCCGCCGCGCCCCCGCCGCAGGGGCGGTTGCGCAAGCCGGTGGCGCTGGGGGAGGGCCTCTTCGTGGCCGGGGACCACCGCGACAGCCCCTCCATCCAGGGCGCCCTGGCCAGCGGCTGGCGCGCCGCCGGGGCCGTCCTGTCGGAGCTGCGTACCGGCTGAACGGAGGGTCAACGCCCCGTTGATGATCACTTATGCTCCTCGCCATGCCCGCACCCCTTCCGCCGCCCGACTTCGACGCCGCGGCGGCGTACCCCCAGGTCGGTCAGGTGCGCGCGGCCCTCGCGGCGCGCGACTGGCCGGCCCTGCGCGCGCTCGTCGACGGGCAGGACCCGCACGGCCGGACCTTCCTCGTCGGCGAGGCCGGCGAGACCGAAGGCATCGAGGAGTTCCTCCGGGGGGTGCTGGCCCAGCGGCCCGACGACGCGCTCGCCGGCGCCCTGCTCGGGTCGCACCTGATCCGGGCCGGCTGGCGGATCCGTTCGTCCTACCGGGCCCAGCACGTCAGCCGCGAACAGTTCGCCCAGTTCCACGCCCACCTGCGGCGCGCCGAGCAGGTGCTGATCGACGTCACCGCCCGGCACCCGGACGACGCGGCGGCGTGGACGCAGCGGATCACCAACGCGCGGGGCCTCGAGCTCGGCCAGGCCGAGGCCCGCCGCCGCTACGACCAGCTCGCCAAGCACCACCCCCACCACCTGCCGGCCCAGGCGTCGCTGCTGCAACAGTTCTGCCCCAAGTGGAGCGGAACCTGGGAGCGGGCACACGGCTTCGCCCGGGAGTGCGCCGACGCCGCCCCGCCCGGCGCCCCGAACGCGGTGCTGGTGGTCGAGGCCCACCTGGAGGAGGCGCTGGACCACGACACCCTCGGCAAGGCGAGCGCCCACCTGCGCAGCTCGCACGTGCAGCGCGAGATCCACCAGGCGGCGCAGCAGTCGGTCTGGCACCCCGAGTTCCGTAACGGCTGGGGCTGGGTCTGGGTGCGCAGCATCTTCGCGATGGCCTTCTGCCTCCTGGACGAGTACCCGGCGGCGGCGCGGCAGTTCGCGGCCATGGGGCCGCTCGGCGACGAGGCGATGTTCGGCTACATCGCCGGCGACTCGGCCAAGCAGTTCCAGCGGTTCCGCGACAAGGCGTACGCGAAGGGCGGGCAGGCATGATCCAGGAACTGGACGTGGACGGGGTGCCCACGCTGCTGGCCCCCACCGGCGGGCCGATGCGCGCCGGACTGACCTTCCGGGTCGGCACCGCCGACGAGACGCTCGCCCGCAGCGGCATCACCCACCTGCTGGAACACCTCGCGCTGGCCCCCCTCGGGCTGGCCGACTACCACGTCAACGGCGCCACCGCGCCGGTGTTCACCACGTTCCACATGCAGGGCTCCGCGCAGGACATCGCCACCTTCCTCACCTCGGTCTGCGCCAACCTGACCGAGCTGCCGACCGGCCGGCTGGACGTGGAGAAGGAGATCCTGCGCACCGAGCACAGCAGCCGGGGCGCGGTCGCCGTCGACGACATCCCGCTGTGGCGGCACGGCGCCCGCGACTTCGGCATCACCAGCTACCCGGAGTGGGGGCTGTCGGCGCTCACCGCCGACGACCTGCGGCAGTGGGCGGCCCGCTGGTTCACCCGGGAGAACGCGGTGCTCTGGATCGCCGGGAAGGCCGTGCCCGCCGGGCTGCGGCTGGCGCTGCCCGCGGGCGTACGGCAGCCGGTGCCGGTGGCGTCGTCGGCGCTGCCGCAGACCCCCGCGTACTTCGTCGGCGGCTCGCGGGCGGTGGTGCTGGACGCCGTCGTGCGGCGCCGGACCGCCGCGAGCGTCTTCGCCGGGGTGCTGGAGCGCGAGCTGTACCGGGCGCTGCGCCAGGACGGTGGACTCTCCTACCAGACCACTGCCGGCTACGAGCCGCGCGGCGACGGCCACGCGACGCTGCGGGCGCTGGCCGACGCGCTGCCGGAGAAGCAGGACGCCGTGCTCGGCGGTTTCGTCGACACGCTCGCCAAGCTGCGCGTCGGCCGGATCGAACAGGCCGACCTCGACGCCGTCGTGGCGAAGCGGGAGGACTTCCTCGGCACCGCCGAGGTGGACGCGGCGCGGCTGCCGTCGTACGCCTTCAACGTGCTCACCGGGGAGCGCAACCTCACGGTCGACGAGCACCGGGCCGAGCTGAAGGCCGTCAGCACCGACGACGTGCACGAGGTGGCCCGCGAGGCGCTGGCCGGCGCGCTGCTGATGGTGCCCGAGGGGCACCGGGCCGACTGGGCCGGCTTCGCCGCGGCGCCCACCCGCTCGGCCGACACGGTCGCCGGCACCGCCTACCGGGAGAAGGAGGGCGACGGCGAGCTGCACGTCGGCGTGGACGGGGTGAGCTGGCTCGGCTACGGCGGCCCGCTCACCGTGAGGTACGCCGAATGCGCCCTGATGCTCGCCTGGCCCGACGGCGCCCGGCAGCTCATCGGCGACGATGCCATCTCCATGCGCATCGAACCGACCATGTTCGACCTGCACCCCGGCGCGATCAGGGTGATCGACTCCCAGGTGCCGGCCGACCGGCAGGTGGTCATGCCGGCCCGCGACCCGGACCGCATCCCGCAGCCACGGGCCGCTGGCGGCGCCGAGCGGCGGGAGCCGGTGAAGCGCTCCTGGTGGGAGATCCCGCTGATGGTCGTCAGCGGCCTCGCCGCGCTGGTGATCGGCGGGGGGACCTTCCTGCTGACCCTCGGCATGTTCATCACCGAGACCGCCGAGAGCGACGAGGGCTGGCTGTGGGGCGTCATCGCGGTGGGGTGGCTGCTCACTGTTATCCTCGCGTTGCCCATCGTGCTGCTACGTCGACGACGCCGATGAGCGACGGCGCCGTTTCGTGCTGGCCGGTGATCCACCGGCCGGGTTAGGATCCGGCGCGGTATTGGGGCGGTAGCTCAGCCGGTTAGAGCAGGGGACTCATAATCCCTCGGTCGCGGGTTCGAGTCCCGCCCGCCCCACCTCGGACAACCCCTGGTTACGTATCCACCGCAGCGCCAAGAGCTGGGTCCGCCCCCGTCGGTCCATTCGGAGTGCCCCCAGCAGCACGAGCTGCCGCGAGGTGAGGCGGTCCGGCGAGGGCGCTCGCCTGGCGGGACTCCGGCTCCACCGTGGAGAGTCTCTCCGCGCGGTGTCGGGCTGCCCCACGTGTGAGGCGGCGTAGGGGCGGCCCCCGGCGATGAAGATCCACTCGATTTGAGTCAAGCCACTCGCCCCGGGAGGCCGCCGTCGTGGCGAAGTCCCGCGCGCGGAGACCTCGACGACGACCAACTCGCAGGCGGTGGTGTCGGTGGGCGGCGACCGGACTCCGGCGTTGAAGGCGTTCGTGTATGGACCGACAGGCCCTCGTGGGGAAGAATGCCGAGCACTGCTCACGCGGAACGCGGCATGTGGTGCGGGCTCCCAGGGGCTCACGAGAACAAGGACGAATGGATTGAGACGAATTCTGGCGCTGCTCGCCGCTCTGGTGCTCACCGGGGGCTTCGCACTCGTCGGTCAGGCGCCCGCCCTCGCCGCGCCGGCGCGGACCAACGGCCAAGCGAACCCGGTCATATTCATCCATGGCTGGAGCCCCGAGGGCAAGGCAGACTGCGACGCCTACTGGTCGGCCGTGACGCCCATGTTCACGGACACGGGCTGGACGGGCGAACTGGCGACGTTCGGCTACTACACCGGCAACACGAACTGCGACATCAAGTACAACGGCGACACCACCACGACGTCGATCAAGACGGTGGGAAGGGCCCTGGCCAACGAGATCTACAACCGCTACTCGGCGATCGGTGTGAAGGTCGACGTGGTCGGTCACTCCATGGGCGGGCTGGTGATCCGCTCGGCTCTCACCGAGGTGGCCAAGGGCACTGCGGGCTATCCGCCCTACGTCTACATCGAGGACGTCGTGACTCTGGGCACCCCGCACGGAGGCGCGACGCATGCCGGATGGTGCAGCTTCAGCCTCTGGCTCCAGTGCAAGGAAATGCAGGCCGGCAGTAGCTTTATGAGCGGGCTGGCGGCCCGTCCGGAATCGGCGGTGGGAACCGACTGGACGGTGATCTCGTCATTCGACGACGGGGACGTGAGTGCCGCGTCCGGGGTTGCCATGAGCGCCCAGCACAAGATCCAGTATGACGACGGGCTCGACCACACCGAGCTCAGGACGGCCACGGGCAGCTACCAGGCGAGATACTGGCACACTGCCAGCAGCGACGTGTGGAGCGCTTGGGGCACCCGGGTCGGCCCGCTGCGGTGGGCCAGGAACGCCTGCTACTACCAGGTGTCGACGTGACACCACCGGCAAGCGGCAAGAACTCCTAACGAAATGATGTTGGGCGTGTCCTCGGGACGTGAGGATCGTTCTGTCTGAACGTGAGGAGGGGTGAGCAGCCGCCGTGGATCGTCTCGGACGAACTCTGGGCCGAGATCGCACCGCTGCTGCCACCCCGTCCACCCCGGCGGCATCGGTTCCCAGGCCGCAAGCCTCTCGATGACCGCAAGGTGCTGTGCGGGATCCTGTTCGTGCTCTGCACCGCGATCCTGTGGTGTAGTGCTGCCGCACCCACCGGGCCTGCGCGGAGACCGCCGAGTCCTGCACGATCTCGCCCGCCGCGATCGGCGCGAAGTGGACCCGGGGCGCCGCCGGACCCGTCGGCCAAAGCCGTCGCCTGATCGTCGGCGGTCCAGTCTCCGCCGCGAGGATCGCTCATAATCCCTCGGTCGCGGGTACCCTCTGCCAGTGCCACAGAAGGGTGTTGTTCGCTTCGCCGCCCTCGGGGCTGTGCTGGTCAGCGTGCTGGCGCTGTGTGTTGGACTGGCCGCGCTGAAGTCGAAGCCCTGGGCCAGCAACGCACCTGGATACGAGTGTGCAGACAGCGACCTCCGGTTGGCCGACCAGTTGGCACAAGACCCCGTACTGACTTCACTCGCACCCCGCACCACCATCGGCACCATCAATCAATTGTGCGGGGATGGAAGCTCCTCGTCGGCGACCATGCAGGTCGACATCGGACTGCCTCCGGGCCCGATGAACCCGGTCATCGACCACTACCGCGCCCTGCTGGCGGCAGGTCGTTGGCGGATCGTACGCGCACCAGGGACGGCACTGGTGCCCGAGGGCGAAGAGCTGTTGTGCGCCGAGCGGGTGACGAACGGGAAACGAGTGGTCCTGTCCATCGACAACGGGCTCTACACGCCCGGAACCGACACCAATGGTGAGATCAAGTTCCACATCGAGTGGTCGCTCGGCCCGGAGGAAGCGCGCTGCTGAACCTGGCTGTGCAGCATCCTTGCTGCCAAGGCCACCGGCAGATTGGACCGGCGGCGGCCACCGACAGACGGGCTGGCCCACGATCCTCTGTCACGTATGCATGTTGCGCGGTCCGCCCCTTTGGCTGATCAACGGAGAGGAGGCCGCGGCTACCATCGGGCGGATGACGTCGCCCCGAAAACCCAGGCCCTGGCATCCGCCGGGCGATCCGGCGGGGAGTTCAAGCGGGACGACGGCTGGCGGCCGTCCTGCCCCCAACTCCCATTCCGTCGCAACCCTGGCGGCGATCCTTGCGGCGTTGAGCTGGCTCGGCGCTGTCTACGGCGGCTGGCTCATGGTCCTCGGCCGGGACACGATCGAGGGGATGCTGAGCTTTGTCGGCCTCTTATGGCTCGGCGTGTTCGCGACGGTCGCGTTGGGGCTCACCGCCGTTGCGGCGCTCGCGCTGCGTCGGCGGGGCTCTCCCCGCGCAGCCTTGGTGGCGGGTGTGGTCGCGGTGGCCGGGATCCTCGCTACGGTTCTGTTCCTGCGCTGGGTGTAGCCCGCGACGGTGAGCCCGTCAATGAGCGCTGGTCGACTCGGGGCGTACCCGGACGATCGCCAACTCCGGCATGTCCTCGCGGCCTGGTCCTCGACCGGCACGTCGCACCCAGGGCACCGCGCGACCCAGGGCGGCGCGACCGACGCCCTGGGTCGACGGGTACGGGCCGCCCTCCGACCGTCAGCGGGGGCCGGGCTGAGCGTGCGGTCCACCCTGAGCCCGTCGTCAGTCGCCGGAGGGCGGGGCGCTGCCGCTCCGGGCGGCCCTCGGGCGGGCCCCGTCCCCGGCCGGCGACCCGGTGATCGCCGACGCCTGCCGGCTCAGCGCGTCGACGCGGTCGACGAGCCGGCGTACGGCGTCCTCGTCGTCCGCGTCCACCGCCGCGACGCGGTCGAGCAGCGCGGCGTAGTCCGACGTCAACGCCAGGTACCTCCTGCCGAACGCCTCCTCGGCGCCGCTGACGTAGGCCTGGCGCTCCGCCCTGGCGTACCGCTGGTCCAGGTCGATGATCTGCTGGGCCAGCACCGCAGCGGCGGCGCCGAGCGCGCTGCGGGCGTCGGCGTTCTCGTCGCGGCGGCGGCGACGGGCGTCCGCGAGCCGGCCCGCGCGGCGGCCACCGACGTAGAGCACCGTCGCCCCGGCGACGACGGCGACGATCGCCGCGGACGCGAGCAGGAAGCGGGGCAGCGACGGGCTGATCGTCCGCGCGCCGTCCGGAACGGTGCCGGCCTTCACCAGCAGGTCGTAGTTGACGGTGACGACCTTCAGCGCCTCCAGGGGGCGGTCGGCGAAGGTGTCGACGCCCCGGCCGACGGTCATCTCCGCCACGGCCGCCCGACCGAAGTTCTCGTCGTCGCGCCCGGGCAGCAGCGCGCACCCGTAGGTGTCGTACCCGTTCCCATCGCGGCTCATCACCAGCACGACCGTTCCGTCGGCGGCGCGCTCGACCTGGCGGCAACCACGCCGCAGGTCCGCGCCCGGCTCCAGCAGCAGCACGACCAGCCTGCGGTTGCCGATCACCCGTTCGGCCGCGGCCCGGTCCAGGTCGACGCCCGGTGCGGCGTACACGGACGAGGCGCGGACCTGGCGGGCGATCGGACCGTCCAGCGCCCCGCCGGTCCACAACGCCCAGCCGGCCAGCGCCAGACAGGCCAGCACGGCGACGCCGAAGGGCGTGCCGAACAGGTCGCCGAGCCATCGTCGTCCGGACCGTCTCACGACAGCCTGCCCCGAAGGTAGAGATCCGGGCGGTAGCTGGCGATGCCCAGCGTCCGCGCGCCGTCGTCCAGCTCGTCGGCCGCCTCGTTCAGCAACGTACGCACGTGGCGGTCCGGCAGCCCCTCGTCGAGCGCGGCGCGGGCGGCCTGGAGCTTGACGACGCCCCGGGTCAGCGCCGGATCGCTGCGGGCGTCGGTGAGCAGGGACATCTCGACGGCGAGGGCGGTGAGACCGGCCAACCGGGCGGGCGTGCCACCCCGCCCCGGGTCGCCGCGCCGGACCCCCACGCCGTCCGGCCGGCGCAGCGACCGGACCGAGAGGATCAGGAACGCCGCCACGCAGCCCGCGAAGAGCCACGGCAGGGCGGGCAGCGCCACCCGCAGCGGGTCGATCGGCCGGTACGGCAGCGGGCGGTCGAACAGCCCCGAGTAGCGCAGGTCGGTGACCCGGTTCAGGTATGCCGTCAGCACGTTGCCCTGGGGGTAGTCGTAGCGGCTCAGCCGGCCGCCGAACTGGCCGTAGAAACTCGCCCCGGCCAGCTCCGCGAAGTCGTCCGCCGCCGGGCCGTGGTACTCGATCCAGAGGCCGTACATCACGACGATCGGCGTGCCCGGGAACAGCTCGGCCAGCGCCGGCCCGTACCGGGGCACCGGCTCGCCGAACGGCTGCGCGGGCAGCGCCACGTAGCGGGCGCCGTCTCCGAAGGCGTTGCGCGCGACGTCGCCGGGGACGCTGGTCAGCGTGGCCCCGGCCCCGAGGTGCAGGCCCGTGGCCCGCAGGTCGGCGGCGACGGCGGCCAGCTCCCGGTCGGTCGGCGCACGCCAGCGCAGCTCGTCGTGCTCGGGCGGGTCGGGCGCGTCCCGCAGCGCGGCGATCAACGTCACCAGCAGGCCCGTCACGTCGGCGGTGGCGAACTGGGCCCGCCAGCCGGGCAGGGTGTCGGGTACGGCCTGGTAGATGCCGCCGCTGACCTCGGTGCCGATCACCCGGATGGTCGCGTTCTCCACGTCCCGCACCCGGTCGCGTTCGTCCTCGTCGAGCCCGGGCGGCGCGACCAGGATGCGGACGGCGTCGTCACCGGCGGCCTCGCGGACCCGCTGCTCGTTCCAGCGCGCGGTCGCGCCGGGGAGCCGCACCACGGGATCGGCGGCCACCAGCGCCGTCATCTCGGCCACCGAGGGCACGCTCGCGTCGCTCAGCTCACCGGCCGAGCCCTCCTCGAGCTTCGCCGTGGCGGCCGGGGACCGGCCGTAGCTGACGTCGACGCTCTGCCGCTGGGCGAGCAGGAAGACCACCAGGACGACCACGGCGATGCCGAGGAGCGCCCAGCGCAGCAGGTCGTGGCCGTGGTGCCGGCGGCCGGTCACTGGTGCGTCCGCCACAACCGGTCGGCCTCGCGCGCGTGCTCCGCCGCCGCCCGGGCCGCGGACGCCCCGCCGCGCGCGGCGGCGATCGACTCGG
>NZ_JBFABB010000105.1:0-25351 GCF_040640035.1 Micromonospora sp. NPDC023633
GAGCCGACCACGGTGATCACCGCCGAGGCCGGCGACGCCCCGGCCGCCGCCGAGGGCGAGGCCGCGAAGCCCCGCCGCCGCCGGCGCCGTCGTGGTGGTGGCTCCGCCGCCGGTACGCCGGCCGAGGCGACCGCCGACTGACCGTCGAACGTCACCCGAGATCCCCCGGACCGGTGCACCCGGTGCGGGGGATCTCCTCGTCCGGGCCGTGACCACGCTCGGCGGATCTCCCCGTCCGGCCGTGACCCGCGCTCGGCGGATCTCCCCGTCCGGCCGTGACCCGCGCTCCGGGCGCGGGCAGGGCTCGATCCGGTCCTGCTCGCCGCGAACCACGCCGGGGAGAGCCCCCGTCGAACACCGTCGTCGTACCGCGCGCCGGAGAGGCCGCTAGTCGACCAGGAAGATGGAGCAATGCCCGAACCGCTGGACGCCGCCCTGACCGAGGTCCGGGCACTGCTGCTCGACCCGGCGCTCACCCGCGCGGTGGCCGCCGGACGCCGACGTGGACACCGCCCCTCGGTGGTCCGCGCCGAACTACGGCCGGTCGCGCTCAAGGCCGGCCCCCGGTTGCAGATCTCCACCTCCGACGGCTCCCGCCCGTACACCCGCAACGTGGCCCCCGGCCCGGAGGCGGACGCGGCGGTGGACGCGCTGCTGGCCGAGCCGTTCGGCAACTGGCACGTGGAGACGGCCGACGCGACGCTCCAGCTGCGGGTCACCAAGTCCGGCGAGGCGCAGGTGCACCGGGCCGCCGCGGCCCGGCCGGCCGTCGAGCCGGGTGGTCACGACCGGGCGAAGGAGTACCTGCTCGACCCCGGCGACCCGATCTTCGCCGAGATCGGCGGCTCAGCGGCGAAGCGACGCCAGGTCGACGCGTTCCTGCGGGCGCTCGCGGCCACCCTCCCCGACGACCTGACCGGCCCGCTGCGGGTGGTCGACCTGGGCTGCGGCAACGCGTACCTGACCTTCGCCGCCTACCGGTGGCTGGCCCGGCAGGGGGTCGACGTCGAGCTGGTCGGCGTGGACGTCCGGGAGGACCAGCGGCGGCGCAACACCGAGCTGGCCGAGCGGCTGGGCTGGGCCGACCGGGTCAGCTTCGTGGCCGGCACGATCGCCGACGCCGTCGTCGAGCCCGCCCCCGACCTGGTGCTGGCCCTGCACGCCTGCGACACCGCCACCGACGAGGCGCTGGCCCGAGCGGTGCGCTGGCAGGCCCGCTGGGTGCTCGCCGCGCCGTGCTGCCACCACGACGTCGCGACCCAGCTGCGTACGCGGCCGGCCCCGGCGCCGTACGAGCTGCTGACCCGGCAGGGCATCCTCCGCGAGCGCTTCGCGGACGTCCTCACCGACGCGCTGCGGGCCGGGCTGCTCCGGCTGCACGGCTACCGGGCCGAGGTGGTGGAGTTCGTCGACTCCCGGCACACCCCGCGCAACCTCCTCGTCCGGGCACGACGCACCGGCACCGCGCCGACGGCCGCCCAGCGGACGGAGTACCGGGAACTCGTCGACCAGTGGGCGGTGACCCCACGGCTGGAGGCGCTGCTGCCGCCCGTGCCCACGCCGGAGCCGGCCGCCCGGGTGTGATCCACGCCATGCCGCCCGGCGCGGAGTCCCGGCCACGGGACGGTCTGGTCGATCAGTCAATTGCTTCCTGACCTTTCCGTACTACCCTCGGAGACGCACCGCCGGGTGCCGGTCGGGAGGGAAGACCCGCAGGGATGGGTTCCGTAGAGGTTTCGCCGCAGATGGCCTTCGCACGTTTCGTGCGGCGCGCCATCGACGACGCCCGCGAGGAACGCGGCTGGACCGTCACCGACCTGGCGTCCCACACCGGCGTCGGTCGGTCGACCGTGTTCCGTTGGCTCGCCGGGGACTGGCAGGACTACCCCGAGCTGGCCAAGGTGCGCGGCTTCTGCGCCGCGCTGGACCTGCCGGTCGCGGCCGCGTTCCGCGCGCTCGGCCTGCCCGACGCCGGTCCCGCGCCCCGTCGACGCGTCGACGACGGCCCGGTCGAGGCGGACGTCCGGGTGATCCTGCAGCGGCTGGCCGACCCGACCGTGCCGGCCGAGGAGAAGCACCACATCCGCGACCTGCTGCGCTACCTGGCCCGCCGCCCGATCCGCCGCGCCGGCTGAGCGCCCACCGACCCCGCCCTCGCAGCTTGGCGGAAGCCCGCCCCGGGGACCGTGCCGCCCACCAGGCTTCCTCCCCCGGTGCGCGTCCTGGTGATCAGGACGCCATGGACGCTACCCGGCGCCCACCCGGCGAGGTCAGGGCACGGTGAGCGTGAACTCGGCGGTCCGCACCACGCCGGCGACCTGGAAGTCCAAGTAGAGCCGGTACCGGCCCGGGTCGGGCGCGGTCACCCAGAACGTCACCGCCCCGTCGACCGGTTGCGGCTCGGGGTGGACGTGCAGGTAGCCGAGATCCCCCTCGCGCAGGGCGACCAGGTGCCCGTACGCGCCGAGGTAGCGCTCCAGCGCCGGGCGCCCGCCAGGAGACTCGACCCGGAAGGTCAGCGGCACGGTCACGCCGGCCTGCGGGGTGCCCTGGTAGCTGACGGTGAACCCGTCGGCCGTGGCCGAGGAGGCCGCCGCCGGCAGCGCCCTCGGCTGGTAGCCGCCCGGCGCGGTCAGGTCGACCCCGAGGGTCACGGCGGTCTGCCGGCCGTCGTCGGCGAGCGCGGTGAAGTCGGCGTACGCCCGCCAGACTCCCGGCTGCGGCAGGGTCAGCGGCACCGACCAGGTCCCGTCGGCCGCCATCGTCGGGTGCAGGTGCTGGTAGCCGGTCAGGTCGCGACGCACCACGATCAGGTGCATCGGCTTGTCGTGCACGACCGCGAACCGGGTCACCGGACGGCGTTGCGCGTCCCGCACCTGGAAGCGCAGCTCGCCGGGGCGGCCGGCGGTGAACGCGGCGGCCACCGGGACGAGCGTGTAGCCCGCGGCGCTGACCGAGAGGCCGCCGGCCTGCGCCGCCGCGGCCTGGTCGGCGCCGTGCTCGTGGGCACCCGTGCCCGGTGCGTGGCTGTGGCCGGTGAGGGCGCTGTCGGTTCCCGCCGCCGCGGACGGGCCGCCGCCGTCGAGCCGACCGAGGCCGAAGCCGAGCAGGACGGCGAGCACCAGCCCGCCGACGACCAGCGCCAGCCGGACGGTGCTCCGGTCCGGCACGGCCGACACGTGGTCCGGCACGGCCGACGCCTGCTCCGGCGCGACCGTCGCCTCGTCCGGCGCGACCGATGCGTGGTCGGGCGCGGCCGACACCTGGTCAGGCACCGCCGCCGTCCCGCTCGCGGCCGGGCTGCTCATCGGTCATGCCGCCCACGCTACCGCCCCTCGGCGCCCCGCCCGCCCGCCGGTGGCGCGGCGTGGCGACGGTCGCAGTCCGCTCCCGCCGGGAACTTTCCCGACCGGGCCGGTGACGACGTCGGCGCAGCTGAAGCGCCCGGCCGAGGGCTGCCGGCGACGGCCAGGGGTCGACCGGCGACGGCCGGGCGGCCGGGGCTGGTGGCTCAGCCGGCCACGGCCAGCGCGAGGGGAAGCACGTCGGGGGCACCGGCCCGGCGCAGCTCGCGGGCGGCCATCGTCATCGTCCAGCCCGAGTCGACCAGGTCGTCGACGAGGAGCACCGGTCCGTCGAGCCCGGCGAGGGCGTCGGCCAGCTCGTCCGGCACGGCGAAGGCGCCGTGCAGGGCGCGTACCCGCTGGGCGCTGTTGCCCCGCGGGCCCCCGGCGGGCGCGCCGGTCGGCGTCACCTGGCCGAGCAGCGGCAGCCGCCCCACGGCGGCGATCCGCTCGGCCAGCGAGCCGACCAGCCGGGGCCGGCGACGCGAGCCGACCGCGACCACACCGACCGGGCGGCGCGGCCACCGCTCGTCGCCGTGCGCCCACGCCTTCAGCACCTCGACCACGGCGGCGGCCACGTCGTCGGGGACGACGACGTCCGCCGCCTCCGGCCCGACCAGGTCGCGCAGCCGGCCGCCCCACCCCAGGTCGGACAGCCGCCCCACCGCGCGCCCGGGCAGCGCCTGCTCCGCCGGGGCGATCCGCCCCTTCAGCGGTACGCCCACCGCCTCCAGTCCGGTCGGCCAGAGCTTCTTCGGCGCGATCTCCACCCCGGGCCGGCCGAGGAAGGTCTGCGCGGCGGTCAGCGCAACGTCCGACACGTCGGCCGTGAAGAGCGGGCCGGCGCAGCGGTCGCACCGGCCGCAGTCGGCTGCCCCGGCGTCGTCCAGGCACTCGCGCAGGTAGCGCAGGCGGCAGTCCACGGTGGTCGCGTACTCCCGCATGGCCTGCTGCTCGGCGGTGCGCGCCTCGGCGACGCGGCGCAACCGGGCCTCGTCGTAGACCCAGGGCTCCCCGGTGGCGAGCCAGCCGCCGCGCACCCGGCGGACCGCGCCGTCGACGTCGAGCACCTTGAGCATCAGCTCCAGCCGGGCCCGGCGCAGGTCGACGATCGGTTCGAGCGCCTGGGTGGAGAGCGGGCGGTCGGTGTGCAGGGCGGCCAGGACGGCGCGGACCTGCTCCTCCGGCGGGAAGGCGAGCGAGGCGAAGTAGCGCCAGATCGCGGCGTCCTCGGCGCCGGGCAGCAGCAGCACCTCGGCGTGCGCGACGGCGCGGCCGGCTCGGCCGACCTGCTGGTAGTACGCGATCGGCGACGGCGGCGCGCCCAGGTGCACGACGAAGCCGAGGTCGGGCTTGTCGAAGCCCATGCCCAGCGCGCTGGTGGCGACCAGCGCCTTGATCTTGTTGTCCAGGAGGTCCTGCTCGGCGGCCCGCCGGTCGGCGTCCTCGGCCTGGCCGGTGTAGGAGGCGACGGCGTAGCCCCGGGACCGCAGGAACTCCGCGGTCTCCCCCGCCGCGGCGACGGTCAGCGTGTAGACGATGCCGGAGCCGGGGAGCCGGTCCAGGTGGTCGGCGAGCCAGCCCAGCCGGTGCGCCGGGCTCGGCAGCTCGACCACGCCGAGGCGCAGCGACTCCCGGTCCAGGCTGCCGCGCAGCACGAGGGCGTCGCCCAACTGCTCCGCCACGTCGGCGGTGACCCGGGCGTTGGCGGTGGCCGTGGTGGCCAGCACCGGGGTGCGCTCGGGCAGGTTGGTCAGGAAGGTGCGCAGCCGGCGGTAGTCCGGCCGGAAGTCGTGCCCCCAGTCGGAGACGCAGTGCGCCTCGTCGACCACCAGCAGGCCGGTGGTGGCCGCCAGCTTCGGCAGCACGGTGTCCCGGAAGTCCGGATTGTTGAGCCGCTCCGGGCTGATCAGCAGCACGTCCACCGCGCCGGCATGGATCTCGGCGGTGATCTCGTCCCACTCGTCGAGGTTGGCGGAGTTGATGGTGCGGGCCCGGATGCCGGCCCGGGCCGCCGACTCGACCTGGTTGCGCATCAGCGCCAGCAGCGGCGAGACGATCACGGTGGGCCCGGCGCCGCCGGGCTGCGCCCGCTCGGACGGCGGCGCGGCGGCGCCGCCCTGGTCGGCCGACAGCGCTGAGGCACCGCCCTGGTCGCGCTCGCGCAGCAGGGCGGTGGCCACGAAGTAGACCGCCGACTTGCCCCACCCGGTGCGCTGCACGCAGAGCACCCGACGGCGGTCGACCACCAGCGCCTCGATCGCCCGCCACTGGTCCTCCCGGAGCCGGGCGTGCTCGCCGGCCAACCGCCGCAGCACCGCCTCGGCCCGCTCCCGTACCGCCGTCCGATCCTGGCTCATCCGGCATTTCTACCAGCAACGACGGACGTTCCCGCCGGGCGAGAGCGGCCCGGGGAACGGCCGTCGGTCGGAGAACCGGACCAACGAGCATGATCCGCCGGCGCCGTCGTGCCAAGATCTGCGGCGGCAACAGTCGATCTGTGAAAGAGAGTCACGCGAATGACGCAGCGAACCGGCGCCGCCGGAAGGGTCCGGCGGGTCGCGACGGCCGCAGCCGTCCTGCTGGCCGTCACCTCCCTGGTGGCCGGATGTGGCGACGACGACTCCCAGGAGACCCCGACGGCCTCCTCCCCGACCCCGTCGGCCTCCCCGTCGGCCAACCCGAAGAGCACGCTCCTGGCCGCGGTGCCGACCGAGGAGGACCCGGCCTTCCGGTTCGAGGGCAGCGACCCGAGCGGCGCCGTCACCGGCGTGGTGGACCCGGCGGGCAAGGGCATGGACCTCACCATGACCGAGAAGGACGAGGAACTCGACTTCACGATGAAGCTGTCCTTCCGCCTGATCGAGCAGCGCTCCTGGATGAAGGTGAGCTTCGACGGCGCCGAGCAGCTCAGCAGCATGCTGAAGCTGCCGAAGAAGTGGATGGAGCTCGACCACGCGAAGCTGACCGACCCGGCCAGCGTGCCGTACTACGAGGGCGCCGACCCGGGCAACACCGGCGCGATCCTCCGGGCGGCGGCAGACACCGTGACGGACCAGGGCGGCGGCACCTACGCCGGCACCGTGGACCTGACCCACGGCGAGCACGTGCGCCAGGCCATGGCGGACGCCGTGGACGTCGACGCGCTCGGCGCCGCGGCGAAGACGATCCCGTTCACGGCCGTCGTCGGGGCGGACGGGAACCTCACCTCGCTCACCCTGGAGATCCCGGCGGCCGGCAAGAACAAGGCCACGAAGTACGTCGTGAAGTACTTCGACTTCGGCAAGGCCCCGAAGGTCACCGTGCCGACGGGCAGTCAGGCGCAGGAGGCACCGGCGTCGGCGTACGAGCTGCTGAACGGCTGACGTACGAGGACACGGGGAGACGGGGTCGCGGTCGCACGAGGGGGCCGCGGCCCCGCCGCGTACGGGCCGTCGCTCCCTCCCGCACGGAAGCGCCGCCGATGCGGAGCTGTCGCCGGGCGGGCGGCAACTCCGCATCGACGGGGCCGGGGCCCGCGCCGTCAGGGGCGGCGGGACGGGGCGCGCAGGGAGTGCCGCAGGAGTGCCAGCCGCGGGGCGAGGCTGGCCAGGCCGCCGGGGAAGAAGTAGACGGCCAGGATGAAGACCGTGCCGAGCACGAAGAGCGGCTGGGACAGCGGGTTGCTCAGGAACGCCGGTAGGGCCTCCACCGCGTCGGACGTGCCGAACGCGACCAGCCGGTGGTCCAGGTACATGTAGAGGATCCCGCCGATCACCGGGCCCCACCGGGTGCCCGGCCCGCCGAGCACCACCATGACCAGCAGCGCCAGGGTCCACTCGGAGGAGGTGATGTGCGGCGAGGCGCCGCCGACGATCAGGACGTAGACCACGCCCCCCGCCGCCGCCAGGCCGCCGGCCAGGGTGAACGCCACCAGCTTGAACCGGTACGGGTCGAGCCCCAGCACCCCGATCCGGCGCTCGTCGTCGCGCAGGCCGGCGAGCACCCGCCCGGTCGGCGAGCCGGAGACCCGGTGCACCACGAAGACCACCACGACCAGGTACGCCAGCGCCAGCCAGTAGAGGTTGACGGTGTTGGTGACCCCCACCAGCCCCTCGGGCAGCCCGGACACGTCCAGCGGCAGCCCCTCCTCGCCGCCGGTCAGCCCGCCGAAGTCGCGGGCCACCAGGATCGCCCCGACCTGGGCGAAGGCGAGCGTCACCATGGCGAACGCGATGCCGACGGTACGCAGCGCCACCGCGCCGAGCAGCGCGGCGAGGATCGTCCCGCCGGTGATGGCGAGCAGCGCGGCCTGCCACAGTGGCAGTCCCGCCTTGGTGACGAGGATGTCGGTGCCGTAGACGCCGGCGGCGAAGTACAGGGCGTGCCCGAAGGAGAGCATGCCGGTCCGCCCGAAGAGCAGGTCGTACCCGGCGGCCAGGCCGCCGAAGACCAGGCAGACGGCGAGCAGTTGCAGGGTGCCCGGGGAGTTCAGCGCCCCCTCGAAGACGCCCGGCAGGTGCAGCGTGGAGTAGGGCAGGATCAGCGCGACCACCAGCGCGACCAGCGGCAGGTACGGGCGCAGCCCGTGCCACCGCCGGCGCCCCGGCGTCAGCTCGTCGGGCACCGCCGCGGGCGGCGCCGGAACCTCGGGGCTCTTGACCTCGGTCATGCCGTTGCCACCTTTCCGGCGATGCCCTGCGGGCGCAGCAGCAGCACCACGGCCAGCAGCGCGACCACGCAGATGTCGCCCAGCCCGGAGGTGCCGTAGTAGTTGACGAACTGTTGGGTCAGGCCGACGGCGACCGCCGCGTACGCGGAACCGACGACCGAGCCCATCCCGCCGATGACCACGACGATGAACGCGAAGATGAGCAGCGAGCCGCCCTGGCCGGGCGAGACGGTGCCGAAGTAGACGCCGCCGAGCGCGCCGGCCAGCGCCGCCGCCGCCCCACCGATCGCGAAGACCAGGGTGAACGCCTTGCGCACGTCGATGCCGAGCGCGGTGACCATCTCCCGGTTCTCCACGCCGGCCCGGATCACCAGGCCGTAGCGGGTCCAGCGGAGGAAGGCCAGGATCGCGCCGAGCACCAGCACCGCGGCGATGATCAGCAGCAGGCCGCCGTTGGGCACGTTGGCGCCGAGGATTCCGGTGACCTGCCGGGTCCACTCGGGGCGCGGGAACGGCCGGGCGTCCGCGCCCCAGGCCGCCTGGAGCAGCGCCACGCCGGCCAGCGAGAGCCCGACGGTGACCAGCACCTGCTCGATGGTGCGGGAGTAGAGCGGCCGGATCAGCACCAGCTCGACCAGCACCGCCACCAGCGTGCCGGCGGCCACCCCGAAGGCGACCGAGACCACGAAGCCGAAGCCGTCCGACCCGGCGCCGGGCAGGTTGCCCGCCGCCCACCACGTCCCGTACGCGCCGACGCCGAGGAAGACGCCGTGCGCGAAGTTGAGCACGTCGGCGAGGCCGAAGACCAGGGACAACCCGCTGGCGACCAGGAAGTAGAGCGCCGCCAGGCCGAGCCCGGTCAGCGTCAACAGGATGACGGTGTCCATCAGTGCTGGTCCTTCCTCGCGCCTGCGGGGCTCGCAAGCTCACTCCGCGCGCTCGGCGCGTGCCCCTCCGCCGAGCCCACGCCCAGCAGCGACCTGGTCAGGGCGGTCTCCAGCAGCAGTTCCTGCGCGTTGCCGGTCCAGGCGACCTGGCCGGCGGCCAGCACCACCGCGTCCCGGGCGAGCCGCCGGACCACGGCCAGGTTCTGCTCGACCAGCAGCACCGGCACGGATTCGGCGACCCGCTCCAGCACCTCGGCCACCTCGGTCACCACCTTCGGCGCGAGCCCCTTGGTCGGCTCGTCGACCAGCAGCAGCCGGTTGTCGTTGAGCAGCACCCGGCCGATCGCGAGCATCTGCTGCTGCCCGCCAGAGAGCGAGCCGGCCCGTTGCCGTCCGCGCCGGTCCAGCTCCGGGAAGAGCGCATAGACCTTGTCGTACGCCGGGGTGCTGCCCCGCCGCTCGGCGAGCCGGAGGTTCTCCGCGACGGTGAGCCCGGCGAAGACGCACCGGTCCTCCGGCACGTAGCCCAGCCCGCCGCGGACCAGCCGGTGGGTGGGCCGGGCCAGCAGGCTCTGCGCGCCCATCCGGACGGCGCCCCGCACCTCGCCGGCG
Source organism: Micromonospora sp. NPDC023633 (assembly GCF_040640035.1). NCBI lineage: Bacteria > Bacillati > Actinomycetota > Actinomycetes > Micromonosporales > Micromonosporaceae > Micromonospora > Micromonospora sp. NPDC023633. The sequence continues at coordinate 9,495 of NZ_JBFABB010000105.1, forward strand.
GGCGGGGTGAGGCCGACGATCGCGCGCAGCGTGGTCGTCTTGCCCACGCCGTTGCGCCCGAGCAGGACGGTGACGCCGGTCGGGGCGACCGTGAAGGACACCCCCTGGAGGATGTGCAGCCCGGCGATCCGGACCGACAGGTTCTCCACGCTGAGAATGGGTTCCATCATGAGCCGCCCTTCGTTCGCGACTGCGGGACTCGCAAACCCGGCTCATTCCTCGCGCTCACAGCGCCTCCCCCAGGTAGGCCTCTTGCACGGTGGGGTTGGCCATCACCGTCTCCGGGGTGTCGCAGGCCAGCAGCGCGCCGTGGTGCATCACGGCGATCCGGTCGGCCAGCTCCAGGATGACGTCCATGTGGTGCTCGACCATCAGCACCGACCGGCCGCTGTCGCCGGTGAGCGAGCGGATCACCGAGACCAGCTCGGGCACGTCCTCCGCGCTGACCCCGGCCATCGGCTCGTCGAGCAGCATGACCCGGGGCTCCCCGGCGAGCAGCAGGGCGATCTCCAGCTTCCGCTTCTCGCCGTGGGCGAGGGTGCCGGCGAGCGCCGTACCCCGGTGGGCGAGGCCGACCCGGTCGAGCGCCGCGTCGGCGGCGACGGCGACCTCCCGGTCGGCCGCCGCCCGCCGCCACAGCTTCATCGAGCCCCCGCGGTGCGCCTGCACGGCGAGCCGGACGTTCTCCCGCACGCTGAGCGAACCGAAGACCGAGGATGCCTGGAAGGTACGGCCGAGGCCGAGACGGGCCCGCTTGTGCGGCGGGAGGGAGCCGATGTCCGCCCCGTCGAGGGTGATCCGACCTTCCGTGGCCCGGCGTACGCCGGTGATCAGGTTGAACAGTGAGGTCTTGCCGGCGCCGTTGGGCCCGATGACGCCGAGGAACTCCCCGGGCGCCAGGTCGAGGTAGACGCCGTCGACGATGGCGACCTCACCGATCCGCCAGGTCAGACCGCGGGTGGCGAGCATCCGGTGTCAGCCCTTCATCGCCACGGCCGGCGGCGCGGACTCGTCCCCGGTCAGCGCCTTCTGGGCGGTGGCCGTGAACGCGGTGCCGCTGCCGGTCAGCTTGGCCTGGAACATCGGCTGGAGCAGCGCGTGGTCCTCGGCGCGGATGGTCATCTTGCCCTTGACCCCGTCGAAGCTCCAGCCCTCCAGCGCCTTGATCATCTTTTCGACGTCGTCGCCGCCCTCGGAGATGGCGCGGACCACCATCTGCGCGGCGGCGAAGCCGTCCGGGTGGAACAGGTCGACGGTGCCGACCTTGGCCTTCAGCGCCTGCACGGCCTCGTTGTCGGAGGCCCCGTCGAAGTAGTGCGACAGGAAGGAGATCTTGCTGCCGGCGGCGCCGAAGGTCGGCCACGAGGCGCGGATGTCCAGGCCGGTGACGACGGTGGTGGAGGAGAGCACGCCCTGCTGGTCGAGCGTCTGCCACATGGCGGGGGCGGTGGTGCCGGCCCAGGCGACGAAGAGCAGGTCCGGCTTGGCGGACTTGATCTGGCTGGCGAACGGGGTGAACTCGGTGGCGCTGGCCGGCGCCCGGACGCTGCTGACGGCCGCGCCCGCGCCGCCGATGACGGCCTTCACGGCCGCCTCGTTGGCGTCGCCGAAGGCGCCGTCCTGGGCGAACACCACGACCTTCTTGCCGGCCGGGTCGCCGATGAACGACTTGGCGGTGACCACGTCCTGGTACGACTGCCGCCCGGACCGGAACGTGTACTTGTTCGCGCCGGTCACCGCGTCGGTGGCGGCGGGCCCGGAGATGAAGAGGACCTTGTTCTGCGCGGCGATCGGGGCGACCTGGAGGGCCACACCGGAGGCGGTCGAGCCTGCGATGATCTTGTTGCCCTTGCCGATCAGGTCCTTGGCGGCGGAGACCGCCTTGGCCGGGTCGCCCGCGTCGTCGACCTCGGTGACCTCGACGGCCCGGTCGCCCACCTTGTTGGTGCCCTTGGTGGCGAAGTCGAGGCCGGCCCTGAAGCCCTCGACGTACTGCTTGCCGTAGCTGGCGAGGGCTCCCGACTGGGAGTAGACCAGGCCAACCTTCACCGGGGCGGCGCTGTCGCCGCCACCGGAGGCGGTGTCCTGCGGGCTGCCACAGGCCGTGGCGGCGAGCGCCGCGGCCATCATCGTGGCGGCGGAGAGGAACACCCGCCGCGTCGTCCGGACCGTCATTGCGACTCCACGTGAGGACTCGGAGGTAGGGAACTCATATGACGGCTCACGCTAGAAGTGACGTCACCCACGGGCTATGTGGCCGAAACACACAAGTAACAGGGGTGGGGTGGTCACCCGTACCAGCGGTCGGCACGCGACGCGGGGAGCGCGGGATGCCGGTGGCGGCCCCCGCCATCGACGAATCCCCTCATGTGTCGGGCCCGGACACCGCGACGGATGAGCCTTCCGAATATCGCGAAAGGAACAATTAGGCGAGAATCGGTGGCTTAGCCTCGATCGGAAAGCCCATCAACCGCATGAAACTCGCATGGGGGACGAAAGTGAGAGTTCGACTCGTTCGGCTGGTCGCCGTGGGGGCGGCGGCCGGCGCGATGCTCCTCGGCGCCGCCGGGACCGCACAGGCGCAACCGCAACCGCAGCCGGGTACGACGACGATCAGCATCAACCCGGGCAACGTGCCGACCACGGCGGCCGAGGCCCCGCAGATGTGCGACCCGGAGCTGGGCGGAGGGCCGTACGAGGACCGCGACGTCTTTGTCTTCAACCTCCCCGACGCCGAGCGTGACTTCGTCTCCGTGACCGCCACGTTCGACATCCCGGACGACGGCACCGCCACGATCACGATCCCCGGCGACGACAGCGAAATCGTGCGGCAGGGCACCAGCAAGGCCTGGGTGATCGTGCCCGAGGGGTGGACGCTCGTCAGCGCCACCGCGGTGGTCACCGGCGAGCCGGAGCCGGGGTTGCAGTTCGTGCTCTCGCACGCCTGCGCGGCGAGCCCCAGCCCGACGGCCAGCCCGACCGGCAGCCCCACGGCCAGCCCGACGGCCAGCCCGACCGGCAGCCCCACGGCCAGCCCCACAGCCAGCCCCACGGCTTCGCCGACCAGGAGCGAGCTGCCCATCACCGGTGTCTCGGGCACCGGCAGCCTGCTCCCGATCACCGCGCTCGGCCTGGTCGCGGTCGCCCTCGGGGCCTTCTTCCTCGTCACGCACCGCAGGCGGAACACCACCGGGTGACCCGTCGGCCACACGTTGGCGACGGCGTCGTGCGAGCGACTCGGGTGACGGGGGCGGTTCCTCAGGGAGCCGCCCCCGACCTCGTCCGCGGATCCGCCCGTCCCCGCCGAATCGCCCACGACATCAGCTCGACAGGCGCGAGGTGGGCGGGCGGCGATCAGGGTGTGCGGCACCGGCCCGCCACCGGCAAGGGCGACGGGCCAGCGCGGGCGGCGGGAAGGTCAGCGCCGGGCGAGACCCTCCCGGGCGGCGACGGCGGTGTCCGGGTGGTCGGTGAAGACGCCGTCCAGGCCGAGGCCGAGGAACAGCTCGTACTCGGCCTGGATGTCGCCGCGGGCGTTCGGGTCGGTGCCGATCCGCAGGTCGGCCGGCAGGAACTGGTTCTCCGCCCGGAACGTCCAGGCGTGCACGATCAGCCGCTGGCGGTGCGCGTCCCGGACCAGGGTGGTCGGGGCGAGCAGCTTGCCGGCGGCGTCCCGCGGGACGATCAGGTTCTTGTGCGCCCCGACCCCGTCGGCGTACGAGGCGATCCACTTCAAGCCGGCCGGCTTCGCCAGGTCCTGGTAGGTGCGGGCGTCGCCGGCGACGGTGAAGTCGTACGGGCGGCCGGTGGCGTCGAGGAGCTGCGCGAGCTTGACGTCGATCATCCGGTCCAGCTTGCGGAGGTTCGCCGTCTCGAACGACTGGATGATCACCGGTGAGTGCCGGTGGGTCAGCCCGTTGCGCCGCAGCACCTCGACCAGCGGCTCCTCCAGCGGCAGCCCGATGGACGCGAAGTAGGTCGGGTGCTTGGTCTCCGGGTAGACGCCGATGGTCCGGCCCCGTGCCCGCCCCTCGGCCCGGGCCAGGTCGACGACCTCCTGCAGGGTGGGCACCTGGAACCGGCCGTCGAAGGCGGTGTTGGCGACGCGCACCTGGGGCAGCCGCTCCTTGGCCCGCAGCGTCCGCAGCTCGGCGAGGGTGAAGTCCTCGGTGAACCAGCCGGTGACCGCGACGCCGTCGATGCTCTTCGTGGCCCTGCGCGCGGCGAACTCGGGGCGGGCGGCCACGTCGGTCGTACCGCTGATCTCGTTCTCGTGCCGCGCGACCAGCGCGCCGTCGCGGGTGGCGACCAGGTCCGGCTCGATGTAGTCCGCGCCCTGCCGGATCGCCAGCCGGTAGGCCTCCAGGGTGTGCTCGGGCCGGTAGCCGCTGGCGCCCCGGTGGGCGATCACGAGGGGCCGGTCCGTCGCCCGGGCCCACTCGGCGGCGGGCGCCGGGGCGGCCGAGGCGGTCACCGTCGGCACGGCCACGGCCGCCGCGAGCAGGACGCCGGCCACACCGAGGGCGGAAAGGGTACGTCGCAACGCCGTCTCCTTGTCGTCGAGGAATCCGCCTCAGCAGACAGGCCCGGACTGACGGCGAGTTGGTCGGCGCCTGGCCGGCGGATGAACCCTCGGGATGCGGGTTTCCGCACCGGAATCGCGGCGGAAAAGGAAGATTGTCTGGTGCGCCGGCTTCTTCGTCACCCCGTGCGGCTCGTGCCGCTCGGCTTCCTGGTGACGATCCTGGTCGGCACCGTGCTGCTGATGCTGCCCTGGGCCACCAGCGAGCACCGGCACACCCCGTTCATGACCGCCCTGTTCACCGCCACCTCGGCGGTCTCGGTGACCGGGATGTCGGTGGTGGACACCCCGAACTACTGGAACGAGTTCGGGCTCGTGATGATCACAGTGCTCACCCAGGTCGGCGGCCTCGGCATCGTGACCGGTGCGACCCTGGTGATCCTCGTGGTGGCCCGGCGGCTGGGGCTGCGCAGCCGGCTGCTGGTGCAGGCCGAGACGGCCGAGTTCGGCATCGGCGACGTACGCCGGCTGCTGCTGCGCATCGCCGGCCTCGCGCTGGTCTGCGAGGCGGCCATCACCGCGGTCCTGACCGCCCGGCTGTGGATCACCTACGACTACCCGTTCGGCCGGGCCCTCTGGGGCGGCGTCTTCCACGCCGTGCAGGCCTTCAACAACGGCGGATTCGCCCTCTACACCGACAGCCTGATCGCCTTCTCCACCGACGCCTGGGTCACCCTGCCGCTCTCGATCGGCACCATCGTCGGCGGGCTCGGCTTCCCGGCGCTGTTCGAGGCGGTCCGGGAGTGGCGGCAGCCGACCCGGTGGGCGATCGCCACCAAGCTGACCGTCTGGGGCAGCCTGACGCTGCTGGTGGTGGGCTTTTCCGGCCTGCTGGTCATCGAGTGGGCCAACCCGCGCACCCTGGGCATCTACCCCTGGCCGGACAAGCTCCTGGTGGCGTTCGCCCAGAACGCGTTCATCCGCACCGGCGGCTTCAACGTCGTCGACGTGGACGGCCTGGAGGAGGAGAGCTATCCCCTGGTCATCGCGCTGATGTTCATCGGCGGCGGCAGCGCCAGCACGGCCGGCGGGATCAAGGTGACCACCTTCTTCCTGCTCGCCTTCGTCATGTGGGCGGAACTGCGGGGAGAGCCGGACGTGACGGTCGGGCACCGCCGGGTGGCCACCGCCAGCCAGCGGCAGGCGATCACCGTCGCCCTGCTCAGCGTCGCGCTGGTGGCCTGCGGCACGGTGCTGCTGATCTTCATCACCGAGGGGCTGCCCTTCTACGTGGCACTGTTCGAGGTGACCTCGGCGCTCACCACCACCGGTCTCAGCGTCGGGGTCGCCGCGTCGCTGCCGGAGAACGGGCAGCTTGCCCTGATCATCCTCATGTTCGTCGGCCGGATCGGGCCGCTGACCCTCGGGTCGGCGCTCGCCCTGAACACCCGCCGGCGGCTGTACCGCTACGCGGAGGAGCAACCCATTGTCGGCTAGGAAGAAGACGGACGAGGGCAGCGTCGTGGTGATCGGACTGGGCCGGTTCGGGTGCCACCTGTCCGGCGCGCTGACCGCGCTGAATCACGAGGTGCTGGCCATCGACCGCAACCCGGACCAGGTGCAGCGCTGGTCGGCGCAGCTCGACCGCGTCGTGCAGGCCGACGCCACCGAGGAGGGGTCGCTGCGTCAGCTCGGCGTGGCGGACTTCGGCCGGGCGGTGGTCGCCATCGGCGCCTCGTTGGAGGCGAGCGTGCTGACGGTGCTGGCGCTGGCCGAGCTGGGCGTACCGCAGATCTGGGCCCGGGCCACCTCGACGAAGCACGCCAAGATCCTGGACTCGGTCGGCGCGCACCACGTGATCTTTCCCGAGGCGGAGACCGGCGAGCGGGTGGCCCACCTCATCGTCAGCAGGATGCTCGACTTCATCGAGTTCGGCGACGACTTCGCCATCGCCAAGGTGTGCACCCCGGAGTCGATGGTCGGCCGTCCGCTCGCGGAGCTGACGCCCACCGAGCGCCACGCGGTGCGGGTGGTGGGCGTGAAGCTGCCCGGGGAGCGCTTCCGGTACGCCACGGACGCCACCGTGATCGCCCGGGGCAGCATGCTGATCGTCGAGGGGGACATCGAGCAGGTGCAACGGTTCGCCGAGCTCAGCTGACCCCGGCGGGCTCAGTCGTCGTCACCGTCCCCGTCCCTTTCCGTTTCCTGGCTTACTTTTTTTCCACCACCCGACCCCTTGCCCTTGCCGGAGTTGTCGGACCTCGCCTTCGACCCGCCGGAGCTGCCGCCCGAACTCCCGGCGGATGTGCCGGCCTTCTTCGCCGGTGTCCTGGCGGCCGGAGCCTTGGTGGGCGCCTTGGTGGGTGCGACGGCGGGCGCCGCGCCGGCCACCCCGGCGACCTGCGCCGCGCAGGTCTCGTCGCCGAGGCGGAACTCCAGCGGCAGCGGGTTGACGCCGGTGTGGCGGCCGGTCAGGGTCAGCTTCTCCGACGCGCCGGAGGCCAGCGCGGCGCGTTCCGGGGCGGGCTCCACGAGCACCGTCTGCCCCTGCTGGCGCACCGGGACGGGCGCCGCCTTCGTCACCGTCTGCTGGCCCGGGAAGGTGAAGCTCAGCCGCCAGTCGCGCAGCTCCCGCCTGCCGGTGTTGGTCAGGGTCAGCTCGGCGGCGAAGTCCTTGCCGGAGTCCTTGTGCAGCGTGTACGCGACCCGGCAGGACGGCGGCGCCTCCGCACCCATCCGCGCCTCCGTCGGCTGGTCGATGCCGCCGCTGGCCGGGCTGCGGGAGGTGAAGCCCCACAGCCCCGCGGTCACCGCCACCAGCCCCGCGGCGGCCACCCCCGCCTCGATCCGCCGGCGCCGGGTCGCCGCGCGCCGGTTGCGCGTACGCGAGAACGGCAGCGCGTCGGTCGCGGCGGACCAGGGCAGGATCGTGGTGCCGGCGGCGGCCAGTGCGGCCTCGTCCACGGGCCCCGCCGCCGGCGAGACCGGCACCGCGGCGATCATGCCGGCGGCCTCGGCGAGCGTCCGCGCGACCTCGGTGGTGGCGGGGCGGTCCCCGGGGCGCTTGGCCAGGCAGCGGCCCACCAGGTCGCGCACCTCGTCGGGCAGCCCCGGCACCGGCGGCATCGGATCCGGGTCGTTGTACATGTGCGCGCGCAGCATCTGGGTGGTGGTGCTCGCCTGCCAGGGGAGCCGGCCGGTGAGCATCCGGTAGAGCAGCAGGCCGACCGCGTACACGTCGGTGGCCGGGGAGACCTGACCGTTGTCGAGCCGCTCCGGGGCGAGGTACGCGGGCGTGCCGAGCAGGGTGCCGTCCGGCCCCTTCTCCTTCTCCCCCACCAGGGCCGAGATGCCGAAGTCGACCACCTTCACGCCGGTGGCGGTCAGCATGACGTTGCCCGGGGTGACGTCGCGGTGCACCACGCCGCGGGCGTGCGCGGTGGCCAGCGCCGAGGTGACCTCGGCGCCGATCGTCACCGCCTCCCGCCAGGGCAGGCTGCCCCGGCGCAGCCGGCCGGTCAGCGACTCGCCGTCGACCAGCTCCATGACGACGTACGGCACGGTCAGGCCGACCTGCTCGGACTCGCCGTAGTCGTAGACGTTGGTGATGTTGGGGTGGCACAGCCGGGCGGCGGCCTGCGCCTCGATCCGGATGCGGTGCCGGAACGCGCGGTCGGCGGCCAGCCGCGACGCGAGCACCTTGACCGCCACCTGCCGGCCGAGCACCTCGTCGTAGCCGCGCCAGACGACGGACATCCCGCCCGCCCCGAGCTGCTCGATCAGCCGGTACCGCTCACCCAGCAGTTGTGCGCCGTCCCGGTTCGCTCCACCCATGAGAGTCGTAGTTGCCCGGGAGCGCCCTGGCTACACCTCGACGGTCGGAATCGGTCAGCGTTTCACCCGTTCAGGCGGTGGCGAGGAGCTGGTCCACGGGCGCGTAGTCGTCGGTCAGCACCAGCGCCTCGCCGACGAACGCGGTGAGGTCGGCGCCCGCCAGCAGGTTGACGTCCTCCCGCAGCTCGGCCAGCCGGGCGCGGGTCGCCGCCAGTGGCAGCGGCGCGTCGGAGGCGACGATGAGGAAGTTCGAGCCCTCCCGCCCGGCGAGCGCCGCCGCCGGGGCGATCAGCGCGACGTGCCGGAACTCGGCGGCGACGGTGGCCAGCTCGCTGCGGATGAAGCGCAGCGGCGGGTAGTCGATGACGTTCTGCACGTAGACGCCGCCCGGGCGGGTCACCCGGCGGACCTCGGCGGCCATCTCGCGGGTGGCGAGGTGCCAGGGCACCACCAGGTGCCCGAACGCGTCGCCGACCACGAGGTCGCGGCTGTCGGTGGCCTCCCCGGCGACCAGCATCCGGGCGTCACCCACCACCGCCCGCAGGTCCGGCCCCTGGCGTACGCCGAGCTGACTCTCGCCCAGCTCCACCAGCCCGCCGTCGATCTCGAACACGACGTTGTCCGTGCCCGGACGGGTGGCGGTCAGGTAGCGGGGCACGGTGAACCCGCCGCCGCCCAGGTGCAGCGCGTCGAGCCGCTGCCCCTTCGGGGCGACCACGTCGGCCACCGCCCCGATCCACCGGGTGTACGCGTACTCCAGGTGGGTGGGGTCGGCGAGGTCCACGTACGAGTGCTGGGCCGAGTTGAGCAGCAGGGTGCGGCCGGAGTTGCGACCGGGGTCGGCCTCCACGCTGGCGCAGTGGTAGGCGGTCTCGATGTCGCAGGGGTTCGGGGCGACCGTGGTCAGTCCGGCGCCGACGAGGCCGAGCACCGCCAAGGCGGCCTTGGTGCGGGCGGGGCCGGGCAGCTCCGCGGCGTCCCGGCGGCGCAGCCACACCCCGAGGCCGAGCCCGGTGAGCCCGAGCGCGGCCGCCAGGGCGAACAGGATGACCGTGCTGGGCAGCGCGGCCACCAGCACGAACCCGGTGCCCAGGGTGGCCGTGATCCCGCCCAGCGTGCCGATGCCGGAGAGCCGGCCGACCACCTGGCCGGTGCGCCGCAGGTCGGCGAGCTGGAGCTTGACCACCAGCGGGGTGACCGCGGCGAGCAGTGCCGCCGGCACGAAGACGGCGAGCGCGACGAGCAGCAGGATGGCCGAGGCCGCCCCGCCCCGGAGCACCTCACCGGCGTACCGGACGACGGGCAGGGTGACCGCGGTGGCGATGCCGGCCAGCACCAGCGCCGGGGCCAGCAGGGCCCGCGGGTTGCGCCGGTCGGCCAGCCAGCCGCCCGTCCACGCCCCGTAGGCGATCGCGGCCAGGGCGATCCCGATGACCGAACTGGTCACCTGGAGGGTCACCCCGACGTACGGCCCGACCAGCCGCAGGGCGACGGTCTCCAGCACCAGGACGGCGCCGCTGGAGAAGAAGACCAGGAACGCGGCGAGACCGTTGGGCAGGGCCAGGGCGGACGTCGCCGCCGGCCGGGCCGGCGGGACCGTGACGTCGGAGGATGGGGAGCTCACCCGCGCGATGGTACGCAGGAAAACTGGGCCGGCGGGTCAGTACATCGAGAGATGAACATGGTTCGTGTGGTCGGCGGCGGGGCTGCCGCTGCCGCCGTACGCCCGCCAGCCGGTGCCGGGGTGCCAGATCTGCCGGTACCAGATCACGTAGAGCACGCCGAGCCGGCTGGCGTTGCGCACGTGCCAGGCGGCGAGGCTGTCCCCGTACGCCTTGTCCCCGCCGGTGGCGGTCTTGTCCTCGAACCCGCCCGTGGCGGCCGAGAAGTCGCAGGCCCGGCCCTTGGGGTGCTCGCCGGAGCCGCCGCTGCGGAAGCAGGAGACGTGCCGCTTGTAGCCGGCGGCCTGGGTCTGCTTGAGGGCGTTGAGCGTGCGCGGGGTGATGCAGCCGGAGGTGGTCGGGTCGTTCACCGAGCACGACTCCGACGGCCAGGAGCCGTCCGAGTTGCGGGGGGCCGGCTTCGCCGAGGAGGAGTTGGCGCCGCTGAATCCGCCGCTGCTGCCCGAGCTGACCGCCGCGAGCGCCGCCTCGGCCTCCTTCTTCTTCTTCGCCATCACCGCGAGCTGCTTCTTCTGCTCCCGGACCTCGGTGTCGATGCCGATCTTGGCCTGCCGCGCCTGCTCGCGCGCCTCGGTCAGGCTGCGCAGCCGCCTGCCGTCGCGCTGGGCCATCAGGTCGAGGCTGGCCGCCCGCTCCAGGAACATCTCCGGCGAGGCGCTGTTGAGCAGCATCGACGTGGGCGTCAGCCGGCCCAGCCGGTAGGACTGGGCGGCCACCTCACCGACCTGCGCGGTCAGCTCGACCAGCCGGGCCTCCAGTGCGCCCAGCTGCCCGGTCAGCTGCTTCTGCCGGGCCTTGGAGTTGTCCAGCTTCCCCTTGGCCTCGATGTGCGCCTTGGCGGTGGCCTCCAGGGCGTCCCGCAGCTTCTTGGTGCCCCCCTCGTTGGGCTCCGCGTACGCCGGCACGGCACCGCCGCCGCCGAAGAGCAGCGCCACAGCGACGAGCAGGGCGATCAGCGGGCGGCGGGCACGTCGCCCGGCCGGCAGGGCGATCAGCGGGCGGCGGCCCTGACGCCCGACGGGCATGGTCCTGCGCACGAGAGCATCCTTCCGTCGGCCGCCGGCCCCGGATGACCACACACGGCGCGGCGGCGGCCCCCGCCGGGCGCCGGTCGGCGGCCTGCTGGCGAAGACCGGCGGTCAGGATACCGGACGCAGCACGGCGGACCAGGCCCGCGAACGCCCCGGCAGCCGGACATCCACGCAGTGTCGCGGCGACGTCACGGACCGCCGAGCAGTGCCTCGCGTACCTCCACCCAGATCCGCTCGCTCGCGGCGACCAGGAGGCCGTGGCCCTCGTCCGCCGGGCGGTAGTCGGTGCCGTCGAAGCGCCGGGCGACCCCGCCCGCCGCCCGGACCAGCAGGGTGCCCGGGGCGTGGTCCCACGGCAGGGTGCTCCAGAAGAGCACGAACTGCTGGTCGCCGGTGAGCACGTCCAGGTATTCCCGGCCGGCGCAGTGCTGCCCGGGGAGCAGCTCGCCCAGCCGTTCGCCGCCCGCCTCGACCCGCGCCCTCGACGCCGCCGGCAGGAAGCGGGACATCGCGGCGCCGCGCAGCGCGTCGGGCTCCGGCGCGCCCTCGTCGGTCCGCACCGGCCGGCCGTCGAGCCAGGTCCCCTCGCCGGCCCGTGCGACGGCCAGCGTCCCGGCGAGCGGGTCGAGCACCCAGGCGGCGGCCGGCTCCCCGTCGGTCAGCAGCGCCACCATCAGCGCGAAGGGCTGCCGGCCGGCGGCGAAGTTCGAGGTGCCGTCGACCGGGTCGACGAGCCAGACGTCTCCGGAGCCGCGCAGGTGGTCCAGCAGGGCCGGGTCGTCGGCGACCGCCTCCTCGCCCACCACGGCCGAGCCGGGGCGCAGCCGGCGCAGCGCCGTCGAGATCACCTCCTCGGCGCGGCGGTCGGCGACGGTGACGAGGTCACCCGGCGCCTTCTCGCTGACGTCGGCGTCGTCGAGCTTGCGGAACAGCGGAAGCACGACCTGGTCGGCGGTCTCGCGCAGCAGACCACCGACGTCGTCGAGCAGCGTGTCAGCCACGCGGCGGCAGCTTGACCACGCTGACGAAGAACTCGTCGATCTGCCGGACCACCGAGATGAAGCGCTCGAAGTCCACCGGCTTGGTCACGTACGCGTTGGCGTGCAGCTGGTAGCTGCGCAGGATGTCCTCGTCGGCCTGGGAGGTCGTCAGCACCACGACCGGGATCCGGCAGAGCTGCTCGTCGGACTTGATCTCCTCCAGCACCTCCCGCCCGTCGCGGCGGGGCAGATTCAGGTCGAGCAGGATCAGGTCCGGCTGCACCACGTCGGCGTACTGGCCCTCCCGCCGCAGGTAGGCGAGCGCCTCGGCGCCGTCGGAGACGACGGTCAGCCGGTTGCGGAGCTTGTGCTCCTCGAACGCCTCCTGGGTCATCAACACGTCACCCGGATCGTCCTCGACCAGCAGGACCTCGATCGGGCTCTTGCCGTCCGCCGGCGCGGTCATCCCACCGTCTCCCTCATGTCACCCGTTCTACCGCCTTCCGGCGCCCGGTCGGGCCCGTCCGTGGTCTCCGTCTCGTCGGCACGTCGGCCGGCCTGCTCCGGGGTGCCGCCCGTCCCGTCCTCCGCGGCGGCCTCGTCGCCGTCCCCGGTCACGGCCTCCCCGGCCGCCGGCTCCTCCGCCGACGCGGCCGCCGCCTCGACGTCCTCGGGGAGCGCCGGGAGGGTGAAGCGGATCGCCGTGCCCTCCTCGGTGTCGGTGTCCACCCAGACCCGGCCGCCGTGGTATTCCACGATCTTCTTGACGATCGCCAGCCCGATCCCGGTGCCCGGGTACGCGTCCTTGGCGTGCAGCCGCTGGAAGATGACGAAGATCTTGTCGGCGAACTCCGGCTCGATCCCGATGCCGTTGTCCTGGCAGCTGATCTCCCACTCGTCGCCCACGAGGCGGGCCGAGACGTGCACCTTCGGGGGCACGTCGGGGCGGCGGAACTTGACCGAGTTGCTGACCAGGTTGGCCAGCAGGTTGGTCAGCAACGGCTCCTCGCCACGGATGACCGGCAGCTCGTCCCAGGTCAGCTCCGCGTCGGCGTACTGCCGGGCCGCCTCGGTCTGACCCGCCACGTCGCCCATGACCTTGTTCATGTCGACCTCGGTGAAGCCGGTGGTGAGCCGGCCGATCCGGGAGAAGGCGAGCAGATCGTTGATCAGGCGCTGCATCCGCTGCGCGCCGTCGACCGCGAACGCGATGTACTGGTCGGCCCGCTCGTCCAGCTGCCCGGCGTAACGGCGCTGGAGGAGCTGGCAGAAGCTGGCCACCTTGCGCAGCGGCTCCTGGAGGTCGTGCGAGGCGACGTACGCGAACTGCTCCAGGTCACGGTTGGAGCGGGTGAGTTCCTCGGCCTGCTTCTGGAGCTGGCCGTTGACCCACTCGATCCGCTCCCGGGCCTCCCGTACCTCGGCCAGGTCCTTGGCGATCTTGCGCCGCATCGCGTCCACGTCCTCGGCGAGCCGGAGGAACTCGGGTGGACCGTCGCCGGCGATGCCGTGCTGGTAGTCGCCCTCGGCCACCTCGCGGACCTGGTCGGCGAGCCCGGTCAGCGGGCGGATCACCATCCTGTCCAGGGAGACCAGCAGCATGCTGCCGGCGATGATCACCACCGCGACGGCGACGATCAGCAGGACGACCAGCAGGTTGCTGGTCCGCCGGACGTCCTCGGCGCTGCGCTGCCGGGCCTCGAAGATCTCGAACTGGAGGCTGTCCAGCGCCCTGCGTGCCTGGTCGAACTGCTTCCGGGCCTGGTCGGTGATCAGCGCCTGTCCCGCGGCGGTGCCGTTCTGCTGCGTCGTGGTGACCACCGGCACCGCCACCGCCTGGCGCCATTCCTCGGCCCGCTCCTCGACCACCCGGAGCTCCTCCCGGATGTCCGGGTAGTCGCCGAGCAGCCGCTGCATCGAGGCGACCAGGTCCTGCTCGCGCTTCCGTCCGGCGTCGTACGGCGCCAGGTCGGCCGGGTTGCCGCTGACCGCGTACCCACGCACCGCCGTCTCCTGGTCCAGCAGCGCGTTCAGCAGCTCCTGCGCCTGCACCCGCAGCGGGCCGGTCTTGTTCAGGATCGCGTCGATGTGCGTGCGGTTCTTCGCCGCCACGGCCACCGCGCCACCCGCCAGCCCGATCAGCAGGAAGGCGACGACGGTGAGCAGCGCGACGACCCGTTGACGCAGGGTCCAGTCGCGGACGCCCGTCACCGGCCACCGCCCCGGCTGACCAGCAGCATGGCGACGTCGTCGGCGAGCGGACCGCCGTTGATCTGCTCGGCGCGCCCGACCAGCCAGGCCGGCAGCTCGGCCAGCGGCACGGCGAGGGTCGCCGGATCGGCGAGCAGTCCGCTGAGGCCCGGCACGTCGAGGCGCTCGTCGCCCTCGCCGATCCGGCCCTCGATCAGGCCGTCGGTGTACATCAACAGGGACCAGTCATCGGTGTCGAACTCCAGGTCGTAGGCCACGGGCCGGCGGGGTCGTACGCCGAGCAGCAGGCCGCCGGGTGCCGGAACCGGCACCACCTTGCCCCCGGCGAGCAGCAGCGGCGGCGGATGCCCGGCCAGCCGGACGGTGGCCCGGTTGGCGTCGAGGTCCAGCCGCACGGTGGCGACGGTCGCGAAGATCTCCTGGAGCCGGCGCTCGCTCATCAGCACCTGTTCCAGCGCCGGGAGCACCTCGTCGTCGGGCACGCCGGCGAGGATCAACGCGCGCCAGGCGACCCGGAGCTCGACGCCGAGGGCCGCCTCGTCCACGCCGTGCCCGCAGACGTCGCCGACGATCAGGTCGAGCCGGTCGGGTCGGGTCTGCACCACGTCGTAGAAGTCGCCGCCGATCAGGGCGGCGTGCCGGCCGGGCCGGTAGAAGGTGTGCACCGCGACCTCGTCGGTGGTCATCAGCGGCTGGGGCAGCAGGCCCCGTTCGAGGCGGGCGGACTCGGCCTGGCGCAGCTCGACCTCGCGCAGCCGCCGGGCGTTCTCGTCGGCCCGCTTGCGCTCCACCGCGTAGCGCAGCGCCCGGGTCAGCAGCACCCCGTCGACCTGGCCCTTGACCAGGTAGTCCTGGGCGCCCTCGGCGACCGCGACGATGCCGAGGTGCTCGTCGGAGCGGCCGGTCAGCACGCAGACGGCGGCGCCGCTGGCCATCTCCAGCACCTGACGCAGCCCGTCGAGGCCCTGCGCGTCGGGCAGGCCCAGGTCGAGCAGGACGCAGTCGACGCCCATCACGCGCTGCCGCGCCTCGCTGAGGCTGGTCGCCACCAGCAGGTCGATCATCGAGTTGGTCTCGGCGAGCAGCTCACCGACCAGGAAGGCGTCGCCCTCGTCGTCCTCGACCAGCAGCACCCGCAGCCGCTCGCCGGGGGGCAGGTTGGGATGACGTCCCATGCCGCCGTGCGGATACGGCACGACGGAGGAACCGGCCAGGCCGGTCCCCCGGTACGGCCGGGTCACCGCCGCGAGACGCGGGAGATCGCTGGTGATGTCGGGCTCCTTCCGAGTGCCCTGCTGATCCTGTATTAGACAACGTTCGCACACAACACGACGGGCTCCGCATGCGCGGGACATGGGTCGGATCACTACGCGGCGAGGGGCAAAGCGGACGTGTCCGCTCTCCCGCCGTCGTCGGGAGTCCCGCTGACGGCCGCCGGGGTGCAGGATGATGCCCACCCCCGACCCGTTCCGAGGAGACCCCGTGGGCGCACCCCCCACCCGCCCCGCCGACCGGGCGCTGGCCCGGCCGCGTCGCCGGTTGACCGCCGCCGCGGCGGCGCTCGCCGCGCTCGTCGCCGTCGGCGCCGGCACCCTGC
>NZ_JBFABB010000106.1:0-25174 GCF_040640035.1 Micromonospora sp. NPDC023633
GCCGCCCGGGACCGGGACCTCGCCGAGGCGTGGGCCCTGGCGGCGGAGCTGACGGCCCGCGCGCACGCCGCCCGCCGGGCGGGCTGACCCCGCCCGGAGCGGTCAGCGGGCCGCGGTCACCGGCGGCGGCTCGGCCGACGCCGGCGGGTCGGTCGGCGCGGGGTCGGGCTCCGCCGGAGCCCGGCGGGCCTTGCGGGCCGCCCACCAGCGCTCCGCCAGGCCGACCGCGAGGAAGGTCATCCCGACGTACGCCCAGCCGACCAGCACGTCGATGACGTAGTGCTCGCCCGAGTAGACCAGGGTGAACGTCATCGCCAGCGGGTACGCCAGCAGCAGCGGCCACCAGCGGCGGCGGGTCTGCCGCAGGAAGAACAGCACCACGAACAGCGCGAACGCGGTGTGCAGCGAGGGCATCGCGGCCACCGGGTTGGAGGCGATCTGCCCGGCGTTGAGCAGGTTGCCGGCGCCGTGCATGCCGAACGCCTTCCACCCGCGCGTGGAGATCCGGGCGACCTCCTCCAGCAGCCCGTTCTGCGCCGCCCACCAGGGCGGGGCGGCCGGGTAGAGGAAGTAGGTGATCAGGCCGGTGGCGCAGAGGAAGCCCCAGCGGCGCATGAAGGCCGCCCACCGCCTCCGGTCGCGCAGCCAGAGCACCGCCGCGGCGGCCAGCGCCACCACGAAGTGGGAGAAGTAGACCCAGCTGACGGCGACGTCCCACCAGTGCACCTCGGGCCGGTAGAGGTGCTCCTGGAGCCAGGTCGTCGGCACCTGCCCGCCGGTGGCCCAGCCGAACATCACCCGGTCGGCGACGATCAGCTCGTACGCGTGCGGGGTGGCGCCGTTGTCGGCGAAGCCCCGGGAGAGGTTGTAGACGGCGAGCAGCAGCACCACCGGCACCCAGTCCCGCGCGAAGCGCAGATGGCTGCGCCACGGCCGGCTGCTGTTCCAGGCGATCGTCGCCGCCCAGATCCACAGGAACGCGTACGCCGGGTCGGTCGGCAGGCCGATGCCGAGCCAGCCGGCGACGAAGGCGACCCCCCACACCGTCATCGCGGCCACACGGCGACGCCCGCCGTCGGGCGAGGCGGGCGGCTCGGTCCGGGCGGGGGGCTGGGGGTCGGTCGCGACAGACATCGCGGTCAAGGTTAACGGCGCGCACGGCATCGACCGACGCCGACCACCGGTCCCTCGCGGGCGGCCCGCCGCCCGGCGCCGCCTCGTCTAGGCTCTGGCCATGCAGGAGCAGCCGGAGTCCGCGCTGACCCCGGGCCTGAGCGCCCGGGTGGAGCTGACCGTCACCGACACCGACACCGCCCAGGCGGTCGGCTCCGGGGACGTGCCCGTCCTGGGCACGCCCCGGGTGCTCGCCCTCGCCGAGGCGGCCACGGTGGCGGCCACCGCCTCCCGGATGCCCGGCGGTTCGACGACCGTCGGCACCCGGGTCGAACTCGACCACCTCGCGGCCACCCCGGTGGGGCGGACGGTGGTGGCGCAGGCGCGGCTGACCGCCATCGAGGGGCGGCGGCTGCACTTCGAGGTGAGCGTCAGCGACGGCGACGAGACGGTCGCCGAGGGCCGGGTGGAGCGGGTGCTGGTCGACCGGCAGCGCTTCGTGGAACGCGCCGCGCGGTCGTAGTGGCCGCCCGCTTCGTGGAGGTCGCCGACCGGGTGCACGTGCTGCGCGAACCCTTGCTGCACGTCAACGTCACCCTCGTCGTCGGCGATGGGGCCGCGCTGGTCGTCGACACGCTCTCCACCGCCGGGCAGGCCGCCGCGCTGGCGGACGCCGCCCGGGCGGTCACCACCGCCCCGTGGACGCTGGTGAACACCCACCACCACTTCGACCACTGCTTCGGCAACGCGACCCTCGCCGCCGACCCGCCCCGCCCGGTGTACGCGCACGAGATCGCCGCCGAGGCGATGCGCGAGCCGGACCGGCTGCGCCGGGAGGCGTACGCGGAGCTGCGCGACGAGCATCCCGCGCTGGCCGGGGAGGTGGCCGCCACCGCGCTGCTCGCGCCGACGCACACCGTGCACGGCGAGACCGTGCTCGACGTGGGCGGCCGGCGGGTGGTGCTGCGCCACCCCGGCCGGGGGCACACCGCCGGCGACCTGGTGGTGCACGTGCCGGACGCCGACGTGCTGGTCGCGGGGGACCTGGTGGAACAGAGCGGCCCGCCCGCCTTCGAGGAGTCGTACCCGTTGCAGTGGCCCGACACGGTGGCGGAGCTGCTGCGGACGACCACCCCGGCCACCGTGGTCGTGCCGGGGCACGGCGAGCCGGTGGACGCCGGGTTCGTCCGCGCGCAGCACGCCCAGCTCGTCGAGCTGGCCCGGCTCATCCGCGCCGGGCACGCGGGCGGCGCGCCGCCCGAGCGGGTCGCCGCCGAGGCGCCCTTCGGCGCCCGCCCCGCCCTGCACGCCGCCCGCCGCGGCTACGCCGAACTCGACGGCACCGTCTGACGAAGGACGGGTGGGTCGGCTATGACCCGGTGCGGGCCACGTCGACGCCGGGTCCACGGCGTACGGCTGACCGGCCGACGGGACGGCCGCCCCTTGCGGCTCCACCAGGGGGAGGCGCAAGGGTGAGGGCATGAACGGCGACACGCTCTACTCGATCGGGGAGCTGGCCCGACGTACCGGCCTGACGGTCAAGACCATCCGGTTCTACTCCGACCGGGGCATCGTGCCGCCGACCGACCGTGGCCCGACCGGCCACCGCCGCTACGGCGCCGACGCCGTCGCACGTCTGGACCTGGTACGGACGCTGCGCGAGCTGGGGCTCGACCTCGCCACCATCCGCAGGATCGTGGACCGGGAGATATCCCTCACCGAGGTCGCCGCAGTGCATGCCGAGGCGCTGGGGGCGCAGATCCGGACGCTGCGCCTGCGGCGCGCGGTGTGGACGGCGGTGGCCCGGCGCGGTTCCGACCCCGAGGAGATGGATCTCATGCACCGGCTCGCGAGACTTTCCGAGCACCAACGGCATCTTCTGGTCGGCGAGTTCCTCGACGCGGCCTTCGGCGGGCTCGACGACCCCGGGTTCCCCGGGATCATGCGCTCGCTGACTCCCGAACTGCCCGACGACGCCGACGCCGAGCAGGTCGCAGCCTGGGTGGAGCTGGCCGAGCTGTCCCGGGACCAGGACTTCCGGGCGAGCATGCGACGGGTGGCCGAGCAGCACGCGGCCGACCGCGCCAACCGCATCGAGGGCGTACGCCGCGACGCCGTCGCGATGGTCCGTGACCAGACCGAGCCGGTCCGGCGCGCTGGCGTCGATCCGGCCTCGCCCCAGGCCGACCCGGTCGTCGCCACCGTCATGGCCGGGTACGCGGACCTCTGCGGTCGCCCCGACGACGTCGACCTCCGGCGCCGGCTGTTGGCCCGGCTGGAATCCGCGAGCGATCCACGCAGGGAGCGTTATCTGCGCCTGCTGTCCGTGGTCAACGGCTGGCCGGCACCCGACAGCCTGGCGCCGACGCTCGACTGGTCCGTCCGGGCCCTGCGGGCCCGCACGCCGGCCTAGTGGGCGAAGCGGGCGAGGACCTCGGCGCGGGTGGGCATGGCGGTCGCGCCGCCGGGCGACTCGCAGACCAGGCCGGCGACCCGCAGCGCGAACGCCACCCGCTCGGGCCAGGCCGCCGGGTCGGTGGGCGCGCCGTCGACCAGCAGGTCCGCGACGAGCGCGCCCATCACCGAGTCGCCGGCGCCGGTGGCGTCCACCGCGTCGACCTTCGGCGCGGGTACGCGTACCGGATCGGCACCGGCGGCGGCGAGCACCGCGCCGGCGGCGCCGAGGGTGAGCACCACGGTGCCGGCGCCGAGTTCCCGCAGGTACGCCGCCACGCCCTCCTCCGGTTCGCCGGGATAGAGCAGCTTCGCGTCGGCGGCGCTCAGCTTGACGAGGTGGGCGCCGGCGGCGAACTCGGCCACCACCTCGCGCAGCCCGGCGAGGGCGGCCGGGCCGTCGAGCAGCCGCGGGCGGACGTTCGGGTCGAAGACCCGCAGCCCGGAGGCGAGCCCCCAGGCCCGGCGCGCGGCGGCCAGCACCGGCGGGTGGAGCAGCACGATCGACCCGCAGTAGACGACGTCGGCGCCGGCGACCAGCCCGGCGTCGAGGTCGTCGGGGCCGAGCAGGCCGTAGGAGGGCGGCTCGCCGTAGAACCGGAAGTCGGGTTCCGGGCCGGCGAAGGTGGCCACCGCCAGCGCGGTCGGGGCGGGGACGGTGACCGCCCCGGCCAGGCCGACGCCCGCCCGGGTCAGGAAGTCGCGGATCCGCCCGGCCAGGACGTCGTCGCCGAGCGACCCGACGAACTGCACCGCGCCGCCGAGCCGGGCGACGGCGACCGCCACGTTCAGCGGCCCGCCGCCGACGGCCTGCCGGTAGACCGGCTCGCCGTCGCGCTCGGTGTCGAGCAGGTCGAGCAGCGCCTCGCCGAGCACCACCGCGTATCCCATTCCGGTCCTCCGTCCACCCCGCGCGCCGACCGATCTTGTCGCACCAGGCTGGCACAGTACGCGCCATGACGAGCGCTGAAGCCACCGTATTGGCCTACTGGTCGGCGTGCGAGGCGCGGGACTGGGATGCCTTCGGCCGGCTGCTCGCCGACGACGTGGTCTACCACCTGCCGCAGACCCGGGAGCGGATCACCGGCCGGTCCGCGGTCGTGCGGTTCAACCGGGAGTACCCCGACGGCTGGCACCTGACGGTGACGCGGGCGGTCGCCTCGGGCCGGCACGCCGCCACCTGGATCACCTGCGCCCACCAGGGCGCGCAGCTCGCGGCCACCAGTTTCTTCGACCTCGACGAGGCCGGTCTCGTCCGCGAGGTCACCGAGTTCTGGCCGGAGCCCTACGCGCCGCCGCCCGGCCGCGAGCACCTCGCCGAGCGCTACTGACACATCGAGCAACGGCTATTGCGCGACGTCGGCGTCGCGTGGTGGGATGGCGCTTGCCGGGAGGTGCGGGGGCTGCCGCGCCGCCGGCGCCGGGTTCACATCCACGCGAGGGCAGCGGCCCGCGAGTCGGGCCGCCGACGGCGCACGTACGCCGGCCATCCACGCCGGGGCACGTCCGCCGCGACCGTCGTATCCACGTTCCAGCGGGGCGGCCGGTGCTGCCATCCCCGCGCGTTGCCCGTGGGGCGCCTGCGTCCCGCGAGTGAGGAGAACCCGTGTCCCACCGATCGCGTACGGCCGCGTTGCTCACCGCGGCCGCGACCCTTCTCGTGGGCGCCGTCGCCCTGACGGCGGGGCCCGACCCCGCCGCCGCGCACGGCACCCCGATGGCCCCCGGCAGCCGCACCTACCTCTGCTGGAAGGACGGCCTCACCAGCACCGGCGAGATCAAGCCGAACAATCCCGCCTGCTCCGCCGCCGTGGCCCAGAGCGGGGCCAACTCGCTCTACAACTGGTTCAGCGTGCTGCGCTCCGACGCCGGCGGCCGGACCGTCGGCTTCATCCCGGACGGCAAGCTGTGCAGCGGCGGCAACCCGGGCTTCGCCGGCTACGACCTGGCCCGCACCGACTGGCCGCTGACCCACCTGACGGCCGGGGCCCGGATGGAGTTCCGCTACAGCAACTGGGCCCACCACCCGGGCACGTTCTACTTCTACGTCACGAAGGACAGCTGGAGCCCGGACCGGCCGCTGGCCTGGAGCGACCTGGAGGAGCCGTTCCTGACGGTGACCAACCCGCCGCAGCGCGGCTCGAGCGGCACCAACGACGGGCACTACTACTTCAGCGGCAACCTGCCCACCAACAAGAGCGGCCGGCACCTCATCTACTCCCGGTGGATCCGCTCCGACAGCCAGGAGAACTTCTTCGGCTGCTCGGACGTCACCTTCGACGGCGGCAACGGCGAGGTGACCGGCGTCGGCCCGGGCGGCACGCTGCCCCCGCCCACGTCCAACCCGACGACCCCGCCGCCCAACCCGAGCACCCCGCCGCCGAACCCGACGACTCCCCCGCCGAACCCGACCACGCCGCCGCCGCACGGCGGTGACTGCATGGCGGTCTACAAGGTGGTCGGCTCCTGGAACGGCGGCTTCCAGGGCGAGGTCATGATCATGAACCACAGCGCGTCGACCTGGTCGGGGTGGACGGCCAACTGGACCTGGCCCAGCGGGCAGACCATCAACAGCCTGTGGAGCGGCACGCTGAGCGGCTCCGGCTCCTCGGTCACCGTGACCAACGCGTCGTACAACGGCACGATCGCCCCGGAGGGCACCACGACCTTCGGCTTCGTCGCCACCACCAACGGCACCAACACCCTGCCCACGGTCACCTGCTCCGGCCGCTGACCCGCCGCCCACCCCGGCCCCGGCCCCCCTGAAATGATCAAGAGGTTTGCGTCCTCCGGGAACGCTTCCGGAGACGCAAACCTCTTGATCGACAGCGTGGCCGCCGGCCCGGCCCGAGGCCCGGGCGGGGGTGGCCGGGGTCAGCGGACCATGGAGCCGACCACGGGCTTGGTGAGCAGGGCGGACTGGTTGCGCTGGATGCCCGGGTCGAGGGTCTTGGCGACGAAGATGGCGTGCCAGATGCAGAAGATCAGGACCGTCCACACCTTGCGGGAGTGGTCGGCCTCCTCCCGCTTGTGCTCCTCCAGCAGCCGCATCGCGTACGACAGGTCGAGCAGGTCGCCGGCGCCGGAGGTGGAGAGCACGTGCCGGGCCCACTCGTACATCTCGCCGCGCAGCCAGACCCGGGTGGGGGTCGGGAAGCCCAGCTTCTTGCGGTTGACGATGGCCGGCGGCACCACGCCCTGGAGCGCCTGACGCATCGCGTACTTGGTGGCGTCGGAGCGCGGCGGGAGCTTGAGGTCCACCGGGATCCTCGACGCCACGTCGAAGACCGCCCGGTCCAGGAAGGGCACCCGCACCTCGAGCGAGTGGGCCATCGAGATCCGGTCGGCCTTGACCAGGATGTCGCCGCGCAGCCAGGTGTAGAGGTCGACGTACTGCATCTTGGTGACGTCGTCGAGCTCCGTGCACTCGGCGTAGATGGGCGCGGTGACGTCGGTGTAGCGGACCGAGGGGTCGTAGCGGCGCAGCAGGTGCTGCTTCTCCTCCTCGGTGAACATCCGGGCGTTGCCGTAGTAGCGCTGCTCGATCGGGGTGGTGCCGCGCTCCAGGAAGCTCTTGCCCTTCACCCCCTGCGGAATGGCCTTGGAGACCGCCCGCAGCCCCTTCTGCACCCCGTCCGGCAGCCCGTTGACCGAGCTCAACGACAGCGGCTCGCGGTAGATCGTGTAGCCGCCGAAGAACTCGTCGGCGCCCTCGCCGGAGAGCACCACGGTGACGTGCTCGGCGGCCTTCTTGGCCACGAAGTAGAGGGGCACCAGGGCCGGGTCGGCCACCGGGTCGTCCAGGTGCCAGATGATCTTCGGCAGCGCCTCGATCATGTCGTACGGCCCGATCTTGGTCGGGATGGTGGTGACGCCGAGATGCCGGGCCGAGTCCTGGGCGACGTCGATCTCCGAGTAGCCCGGGACGTCGTAGCCGACGGTGAAGGTGAGGATGTTCGGGTTGAACTCCCGGGCCAGCGCCACCACGGCGGTCGAGTCGATGCCGCTGGAGAGGAACGAGCCGACCGGCACGTCGGAGCGCATGTGCATCCGGACGCTCTCCCGCAGCGTCTCCCGGATCTCGTGGTAGAGCCGCTGCTCGTCGTTGACCGGGGTCGGGCGGAACACCGGCCGGTACCACCGGCGCACGTCGATCCGCCCGCCCGGGGCCCAGGTCAGGTACTCGCCGGAGCCGATCCGGCTGATGCCCTTGTGCAGGGTGCCGGGCTCGGGCACGTACTGCAGCGTCAGGTAGTGGCTCAGGTTGGCCGTGTCGATGCCGGCGTCGCCCTGGTAGTAGGAGTGCGCGAAGGGCAGCAGCGCCTTCTTCTCCGAGGCCAGGTAGAGGCCGTCGGCGGTCTCCAGGTAGTGCAGCGGCTTGATGCCGAAGTAGTCCCGGCCGCCGAACGCGCGGCGCTCCTGGCGGTCCCAGATGACGAAGGCGAACATGCCGCGCAGCCGGGTGAGTACCTGCTCGCCCCAGAAGTGGTAGCCGGCGACGATCACCTCGCCGTCACCGGCGGTGGCGAACTGCGCGCCGAAGGTCCGGATCAGCTCCTCGCGCAGCTCGATGTAGTTGTAGATCTCGCCGTTGAAGGTGAGCAGGTAGCGCCCGTTCGCGTAGGACAGGGGCTCTTGGCTGGAGGCCACGTCGATGATCGCCAGCCGCTTGTGCGCGAACACCCCGTCCGCGTACCGGCCGGAGGCGTCGCCGACCACCTCGACACCGGTTTCGTCCGGTCCGCGGTGGTGCAGGCATTCCAACGCCCCGGCGATGTTGTCGCGGTGGGCGGCGGCGTCGCCGCGCGCGCTGAAGAAGGCCAGGAGTCCGCACATGGTGGTCATCTTTCCACGCGGCCCGAGCGGGCGTCGCGGCACCGCTGGGCTCTCCCCCACCGCGACGCTCCGTGGCCGGCCCGGCCCGCGTCGGGAGCCGGCGGGGGGCGGCGGGCGCCGCGGGCGGGCGGCATCCGTCGCCCACGGCGGTCCCGGCGGTCCCGGCCCGGTCGGGCCCCGACGGCGCGCGGTACCGTCTGACCTGCAACGACGCGGAGGGAGCAGGCATGACCGAGGGACGTACCGACAGCAGACCGGCGGACGGCACCGAGTCGCACGACCCGGACTTCCCCGAGGCGTTCCTGGCGTTCATGCGGCAGGGCTGGCGGGACACCACCCTGCCGGTCGGCCCGCGGCCCGAGGTGCCGAACCACGCCAAGCGCCGGGCCGCGCTCTCGGCGGCCTTCCCGGGCGAGACCCTGGTGATCCCGACCGGCGGCGAGAAGGTACGCGCCAACGACACCGACCACCCGTTCCGGCCGGGCAGCGACTTCGCCTACCTGACCGGCGACCACGACCCGGACGGCGTGCTCGTCCTGCGGCCGAACGGGTCGGGCCACGACGCCACGCTGTACATGCGGCCCCGGTCGTCGCGGCTGACCGACGAGTTCTTCCGCAGCCGGCACGGCGAGCTGTGGGTCGGCCGGCGGCACACCCTGGCCGAGAAGTCGACCGAGCTGGGCCTGCCCACGGCGGACCTGACCGAGCTGGACGCGACGCTGGCCGACCTGGCGCCGGGGCGTACCCGGGTGCTGCGTGGCTTCGACGCGCGGGTGGACGCGGCCGTGCGCCCGTACGACGGTCACCGCGCCGGGGGCCAGCCGGCCCGCGACCGGGAGCTGGCGATCGCCATCTCGGAACTGAAGCTCGTCAAGGACGAGTGGGAGATCGCCCAGCTCCAAGAGGCGGTCGACGCGACCGTGCGGGGGTTCGAGGACGTGGCCCGGGCCCTGCCGGCGGACCGGGGCGTGTCGGAGCGCCTGCTGGAGGGGATCTTCGCGCTGCGCGCCCGGCACGACGGCAACGACGTCGGCTACGGCTCGATCGTCGGCGCGGGCGAGCACGCCACGATCCTGCACTGGGTGCACAACCACGGCACCACCCGGCCGGGCGAGCTGCTGCTGATGGACATGGGCGTGGAGAACCGCAACCTCTACACCGCCGACGTCACGCGGGTGCTGCCGGTCGACGGCCGCTTCACCCCGCTCCAGCGCCAGGTCTACGAGGCCGTCCACGCCGCGCAGCAGGCCGGCATCGACGCCATCCGACCCGGCGTGGCGTTCCGGGAGGTCCACCTCACCGCGATGCGGGTGCTCGCCCAGGCGCTGTCCGACCTGGGCCTGTTGCCGGTGAGCGTCGACGAGGCGATGGACGGGGAGTCGACGGTCTACCGGCGCTGGACGCTGCACGGCACCAGCCACATGCTCGGCATCGACGTGCACGACTGCGCGAACGCCCGCAAGGAGAAGTACCGGGACGGCACGCTGGGCGAGGGCTACGTGCTCACCGTCGAGCCCGGGCTCTACTTCCAGCCGGAGGACGAGCTGGTCCCCGAGGAGCTGCGCGGGATCGGCATCCGGATCGAGGACGACATCCTGGTCACCGCGACCGGCGCGGTGAACCTCTCCGCCGGGCTGCCGCGGGCCGCCGACGAGGTGGAGACCTGGCTGGCCGAGCAGCGTGAGGCCGGTCCGCGCCTGCCGGGCTGATCTGAGGGGGTACGACCACCCGACGGGCCCCGCCGCCGGTCACGACGTTCGACGTCGACGCGACCGGCGGCGGGGCCCGTCGGCGTCAGCGCCGCTCACACCCTTCCTGCCCGGACCCGCCGGGTTGACGCCTCGCACCCCATGTGAGGGGAATGCGGGGTTTTCTCGGATTCGCGCCTCTCGCGAGGAACCTTCTCATACGGTGGCTATCAGAGGCTGCAAACCCATTTGTAGCTGGTCGCGCCGCTTCGGGTGGTGCGGCCCCGTCTGGCAGCAGGAAAGGGCGGAAGGCTCTGATGTCCAATGACGTAACGACTCCCGACGGTGGCGCCCCCATGGGCGCACCGACCCGAGGGCGGCGCAAACTCTGGGTGGCTGCGGGCGTCGCCGGACTGACCGGCGTGGTCGGTCTGGCGGCACTGGGCGGCCTGGCCGCTCGCGACGACAAGTCCGGCGGCGCGGACCGGCTCTCGGACGCCCAGTCGTCAGCCCCGAAGCAGCACGTCAGCGACGCCGACACGGCCGACCCGGGCCCCGGCGAGAAAGACGACAAGAACGGCGGCCAGGACGCCCGCGGTGGCCAGGACGACTGGCAGGACAAGGACTGGCAGGGCAAGGACGGCAAGGACTGGCAGGGCAAGAAGGACAAGGACGGCCGCGACGGCAAGGACGGTCGGGACGGCAAGGACGGCCGGGACGGTCGGGACGGCAGGGACGCCAAGGAACTGCCGTGTGACACCGACGTACTGGTCGAGGCGGTGAACAGGGCCAACGAGGACAACGGCGGAGCGTTCAAGCTGGCCAAGGACTGCACCTACAAGTTCACCGAGCAGACCGCCAACAACGCCTTCCCCGTCATCGACCAGCGGATCACGATCCTGGGCAACAACTCGACGTTCTTCCACGACGGCAGCGAGTTGTTCCGGTTCTTCGAGGTCGCCTCCGGCGGTGAACTGACCCTGAAGGACCTCACCCTCAAGGGCGGCCAGGTGACCGCCCCACCGCAGCTGCCCAGCCGCGCCAACGGCGGCGCCCTGCTCGTGCAGGAGGGCGGCGAGGCCACCCTCAAGCACACCAAGCTGGTCGACAACCGCGCCACCGGCACCGGCAACGGCGGCAACGGCGGCGCCATCTACAACCTCGGCGAGGTCGAGATCCACGACAGCACCCTCGCCGACAACCACGCCCGCGGCAACGGCGAGAACGGCGGCAACGGCGGCGCCATCTACAACGAAGGCGAACTGACCGTCCACGACTCCCGCATCGACAACAACACCGCCACCGGCACCGGCAACAGCGGCGGCGACGGCGGCGGCATCGCCAACCGCGACGACGGCATCACCACCATCGCCTACAGCCAGATCACCAACAACAAGGCCAGCAACGACGGCGGCGGCATCCACAGCGACGACGACGCCCGCCTCACCGTCACCCGCACCAAGATCGCCCACAACACCGCCTGCGACAACGGCGGCGGCATCCACAACGACGGCGACTCCACCATGCTGCTGGAATACGTCATCATCGCCGGAAACAAGGCCACCGACGACGGCGGCGGCGTCTTCCACGACAGCGACAACATCGCCACCATCAAGCACACCCTCTTCGCCGACAACACCGCCGGCGACAACGGCGGCGGCCTCTTCAACGGCGACACCCTGAACCTCTACGACAGCGAGTTCAAGGGCAACCACGCCGAACAGGGCGGCGCCATCTACAACGACAACAACGCCGTCCTCACCATCCGCAACAGCAAGATCGTCGGCAACTTCGCCGCCGAAACCGCCGGCGCGGGCGGCATCTTCAACGCCAACAACGCCACCGTCAACCTCGACAACAAGACCATCATCAAGAAGAACGAACCCCGCAACTGCACCAACGTCCCCGGCTGCGCCAACTGAACCACCACATAACGAAGGGATCCCTTCCCCCGGCACGAGGGAAGGGATCCCTTCCGTGCGGGTGCCGGGACGATCCCGCCCCGGAGGCTGTTGGCACGGTGTCGGCCCGCGGCGGGTTTCCGGACCGGTTGAGGCGACACGCCGCTGGCACGGTGTCGCCCCGTGGCGGGTTTCCGGACCGGTTGAGGCGACACGTGGCGCAAGCCGTCAGTTCGGCACGACTGCGGGGCCGCACTCCTCGCCGTCCGGACCATCCCCCCTTGGCCCGTGTTACCCCTAACGTGGGTTCATTTCGCATATGGCCGTGAAGAGAAAAAGATTCTCATACGGTGGGCCTCAGTAGCTACAACCGATTTGTAGCCAGGGCAGCCCGCGGTGGCGGAGCCGCCCTGTCTGGTACGAGGAGAGAGCAGAGAGCTCCGATGTCCAACTACCTTCGCAAGAACGCCGAGAACACCGCGCCGAAGAGCCGGCGCAAGCTGTGGCTCGCCACCGGCGTCGCCGGGTTGACCGGCGTGGTCAGCCTCGCCGGCGTCACCGCCGCGAGCAGCGCGGGCGCCGTCGGGGTCGACCGGCTCGCCGACCTGAAGTGGTCCACGGCCGAGCAGGTCGCCAGGGACGACGCCGCCGGTCGCGACGACCGTGCGGGCGAGACCGGCAAGGGCCAGGAGGGCCAGGACGCCCGCGGCGGCCAGGAGGGCCAGGACGCCCGCGGTGGCCAGGACGACTGGCAGGACAAGGACTGGCAGGGCAAGGACGGCAAGGACTGGCAGGGCAAGAAGGACAAGGACGGCCGCGACGGCAAGGACGGTCGGGACGGCAAGGACGGCCGGGACGGTCGGGACGGCAGGGACGCCAAGGAACTGCCGTGTGACACCGACGTACTGGTCGAGGCGGTGAACAGGGCCAACGAGGACAACGGCGGAGCGTTCAAGCTGGCCAAGGACTGCACCTACAAGTTCACCGAGCAGACCGCCAACAACGCCTTCCCCGTCATCGACCAGCGGATCACGATCCTGGGCAACAACTCGACGTTCTTCCACGACGGCAGCGAGTTGTTCCGGTTCTTCGAGGTCGCCTCCGGCGGTGAACTGACCCTGAAGGACCTCACCCTCAAGGGCGGCCAGGTGACCGCCCCACCGCAGCTGCCCAGCCGCGCCAACGGCGGCGCCCTGCTCGTGCAGGAGGGCGGCGAGGCCACCCTCAAGCACACCAAGCTGGTCGACAACCGCGCCACCGGCACCGGCAACGGCGGCAACGGCGGCGCCATCTACAACCTCGGCGAGGTCGAGATCCACGACAGCACCCTCGCCGACAACCACGCCCGCGGCAACGGCGAGAACGGCGGCAACGGCGGCGCCATCTACAACGAAGGCGAACTGACCGTCCACGACTCCCGCATCGACAACAACACCGCCACCGGCACCGGCAACAGCGGCGGCGACGGCGGCGGCATCGCCAACCGCGACGACGGCATCACCACCATCGCCTACAGCCAGATCACCAACAACAAGGCCAGCAACGACGGCGGCGGCATCCACAGCGACGACGACGCCCGCCTCACCGTCACCCGCACCAAGATCGCCCACAACACCGCCTGCGACAACGGCGGCGGCATCCACAACGACGGCGACTCCACCATGCTGCTGGAATACGTCATCATCGCCGGAAACAAGGCCACCGACGACGGCGGCGGCGTCTTCCACGACAGCGTCAACATCGCCACCATCAAGCACACCCTCTTCGCCGACAACACCGCCGGCGACAACGGCGGCGGCCTCTTCAACGGCGACACCCTGAACCTCTACGACAGCGAGTTCAAGGGCAACCACGCCGAACAGGGCGGCGCCATCTACAACGACAACAACGCCGTCCTCACCATCCGCAACAGCAAGATCGTCGGCAACTTCGCCGCCGAAACCGCCGGCGCGGGCGGCATCTTCAACGCCAACAACGCCACCGTCAACCTCGACAACAAGACCATCATCAAGAAGAACGAACCCCGCAACTGCACCAACGTCCCCGGCTGCGCCAACTGACGACAGTCACGCGACATCGGCCGCAACGGCGTCGGCTGACGCAGAGGACGGTCCGGCCCCCTTCCGCTCGGCGGGAGGGGGCCGGACACGTGTGACACCTACTGCTGGACGAAGACCGCCACGCTGCGGGCCGGCACGGTGAACGTGCCGCTGGCCCGGTCGAACGAGGCCGTACGCAGCGTCTCGTCGGCCGAGGTCCGCAGCACCGGGTGCAGCGCGACGTCCGCCCCGCGCAGCCCGGTCAGCCGCTGCTGGGCCGTCTCGGCGGTGGCGTTGAAGACCACCGTCACCGACTTCCACCGCCCGTCGAGGCCTCGGCCGTCCAGCGTCATGGTGAGCACGCCGGGGGTCTCCCCCGCGCCGGAGAGCGGGAAGGCGACCCGCTTCTGCACCTGCTCCGCCGTGGTCAGCCCGAAGACCGGCGAGGAGCCCCGGATCTTCAGCAGCTCGGCGTAGCGGGCGTCGGCCAGGTTGATCGCCGCGCAGCCCGGCACCAGCGCCGGGTCGGCCAGCAGGGGCTTGGCGTACGGCCACTTGTCCCGGTTGTCCTGCTCGGGCGGCAGGCCGGCGCCGAAGCCGTTGCCCTGGGCGCAGTCCCAGCGGATCTGGTTGAACCAGTCGCCGGAGTTGTACGAGTTGCGGTCCAGCGACTTCGAGCGCAGCCGCTCGGTGCCGGTGGTGACGAACCCGGGCCCCTGCCCCATCACCACCGTGCTCAGCGCCAGCACCTGCATCCGGGCCCGGTCCGCCGCCGGGGTCTCCTGCGGCAGCTTGTACGCCAGCGCGTCGTACAGGATCTCGTTGTCGTGCGCGTCGACGTAGGTGACCGCCTCCCCCGGCGCGGCGGTGTAGCCGGCGGGCGAGCCGTTGTAGTCGACCTGCGCTCCGGTCACCTGCCGGCCCGACGAGTCCGTGAACCGGTACCCGCGCAGGTTGCCGGTGAGCCCCACCTTGATCAGGTCGTGCTGGTGCAGCAGGCGGGCCCGCTGCTCGGCCGTGGACCCGTTCACGGCGTCGCCGTTGGGGTCGGTGAACAGGCCGGAGGCGAAGCCCTGCACCCGGGGGTTGGCGTCGAACGGCCCGCCACCGCGCACCGCGTCGCGGAGCCGGTCGTTGAAGGTGCCGATCCCGGTGCCGGCCATGTTGGCCTGGGTGGCCTGCACGAACCGGGCGTCGTCGGCGACCTCGCCGAAGTTCCAGCCCTCGCCGTAGAGCAGGATCTTCTTCCCGTCCACGCCGTCGCGGGCGACGGTCAGCGCGTCGAGCGCCTCGCGTACGGCCAGGATGTTCGCCTTCGGGTGGTGGCCCATCAGGTCGAAGCGGAAACCGTCCACCTTGTACGCGCGGGCCCAGGTGACCAGCGAGTCCACCACGAGCTTGCCCATCATGGCGTGCTCGGGGGCGGTGTTGGCGCAGCAGGTCGAGTTGGCGACGCTGCCGTCGTCGAGCAACCGGTGGTAGTAGCCGGGCACGATCTGGTCGAGCACCGACTTCGGGTCGGCGCCCGCCGCCGAGGTGTGGTTGTAGACGACGTCCATCACCACGCGCAGCCCGGCGCCGTTGACGCCGGCCACCATCTGCCGGAACTCGGTGGTGCGCCGCGCCCCGACCGGGTCGACGGCGTAGCCGCCCTCCGGCACGGTGTAGTGCAGCGGGTCATACCCCCAGTTGTAGCCGTCGGTGTCCGCCACGGCCGCGACGCACTTCTGCTGCTGCTCCGAGTCCGGCGGCAGCGCGGCCAGGTCGCAGGCCGGCTGCCGCTGGTCGGCGCGTCGCTCGGGGATCGTGGCGAAGTCGAACGCGGGCAGCAGGTGCAGGTGGGTCACCCCGGCGTCGCCGAGCGCCCTCAGGTGCCGCATGCCGGCGGTGCCCGGGTCGGTGAAGGCGAGGTAGGTGCCCCGCCGCTCGGCCGGCACCGTGCTGTCGGCGATCGAGAAGTCCCGCACGGAGAGCTCGGAGATCTGCACCTTCGTCGACGGCACCGCCGCCGGCTTGCGCAGCGACGCCCAACCGGCCGGCGCGAGCGCCGGGTCGGCGAGGTCCACGATCTGGCTGTGCGTGGAGTCGGGCGCGAGGGCCAGCGAGTACGGGTCGGTCACGGCGGCGGCGACCACCTTCTGCACCGCCGGCTGCCACGCCTCGACCTGGTACCGGTAGTACCTGCCGGTCCAGTCGCGGGCGCCGCGCACCGACCAGA
Source organism: Micromonospora sp. NPDC023633 (assembly GCF_040640035.1). NCBI lineage: Bacteria > Bacillati > Actinomycetota > Actinomycetes > Micromonosporales > Micromonosporaceae > Micromonospora > Micromonospora sp. NPDC023633. Next base: position 16,250 of record NZ_JBFABB010000106.1, read on the forward strand.
CGCCGGTGCGGTCGTCCCGGCGCATCGTCACCGTCCTCGGCGTCGCGGTCGGCGAGTCGAAGAGCTGCAACGACACCCGCCGCGCCGTCGGAGCCCAGACCGCGAGCGTCGGCACCCCGCCGGCGAAGGTCGGCCCGAGCCTCGCGTCGGTGGCCCGGGCGTAGACGTCGTCGAGCACGCCGGGGATCTGCACGCCGGTGGCGGCGAGCAGGGTACCCGCGGCGTCCCGCTCGGTCACCAGGAGCTGCCCGCGCAGGGCCGTCGGGACCTTCGCCAGGTCACGCCGGTCGAGCGTGAAGCCGCGGTGCGCCCACAGGTGCGGGAAGGCCGCGCGCTGGGCGTCGGTGAGCCCGTTGCGCTGCGCGGTCAACGGCAGCGTCGTGTACGTCCCGGCGAGGTCGCCGTCGGCGACGGTCACCCCGCCGGCCGGGGCGGCGACGAGGGCGTACGTCCTGCCGTCGGTGGGTCCGGTCTGCCAGGCGACGGTGGAGCGGTCGATCCAGTGCGCCTTCTGCTTCGTGATGTCGACGTCCCGGCCGGTGGCGGACGCGGTGGAGGGCAGCAGCCGACCGGGCGTGCCGGCGAGCAGCCACACCTCGCGGCCGGCGCTGGCGAAGTCGAGCCGCTGGTCGGTCGGCAGGTCCTTCTCGTCCCCCTTGTGAATGATGTAGCTCAGCCCGGTCGCCCCGGCGGCCAGCGGCACCTGGAAGACCGCGCCGTAGGCGTCGACGCGGGCCGGGGCGAGCGGGGTGGCCCAGTCCGTCGGGTTGGCCGCGCCGTCCCACAGGTGCAGGCCCCAGCCGTCGTAGTTGCCGTCGGCGCGGCGGTAGTGGATGACGGCGGTGCCGTCGGAGACCGGTGGGTCGGGTTCGCCGGTGGCGGCCTGCCGGCTCGGATAGGTCGCCGGGTCGCCCTGCTTGACCCACACCTCGCCGGTCTGCGTCACGTCGATCGTCCGATCCTGTCCGACGTCCTTGTTTCCGGCCTTGTCGACCACCAGGAAGCCGACCGACTTCGCGCCCGGCTTGAGCTTCACCCAGGCGAACCGGCCGTAGGAGTCCTCGCCGGCGAACGGCTGTCCCTTGGGCCACTCGGTGGCGTACGCGGGGTCGATGTCGCCCCAGGCGTAGAGGCTCCAGTCGTCGTAGCCGCCGGCGGGGCGCTGGTAGTGCACCACGGCCCAGTCGCGGGAGGCGGACTGCGCCGGGGTGCCCACGGTCGCGGTGGACCGGGTGCTCGCGGTGCGGCCCTTCCCGTCGCGGACGACGGCCTTGTACTCGACCTTCGTGCCGCCGGCCAGCCCGGTCAGGTCGTGGTGCACCGTGTACGGGGCCCGGTCGGCGCTGCCGAGCAGCGTCCACCTGCCGCCGGCCACGCGGGCGGCGACGGTGACGGTGGCCAGCGGGTCGCCGGTGACCTGGGCGGTGACGGCGGCCTTCGTGGCGACGGGCTCGCCGGGCGCCGGGGTGGTGATCGTGATCCGGGGCGCGGCGTCGGGCAGCGCGATCGGCGTGCCGGCGCGGTGCACCACGGCCGACAGCGGCGGCACGGTCAGCGTGAGCTTGCCGTCCGCGCCGGCGACCGGGGCGGCCGATCCGCCGTACACGCCGGTGAAGGTGGCACCGGCCGACCACGTGTCCACGGTGACAGTCTGCGCGGTCGCGGCGTTGTTCACCGCCACGACGTACTCGGTGCGCTGCTTCGGGTCGATCCGGGAGAACGCGAAGACGCCGGGGCCGTCGGCGGCGTACCTGCCGACCTGCACGCCGTCGCGCAGCGCCGGGTGCGCCTGGCGCAACGCGCCCAGCTCGGCGATGGCCCGGTAGAGCGGGTGGCTGCGGTCGAACTGGGCGCTGGCGTGCGTACGGTCGGTGCCGAGCAGGTCGTCGTCGAGGTAGTCGGGCGTGCGGGAGGCGAACATGTCCTGCCGGGCGTCCTTGTCGCCGCCCGGGCCGGTGAAGCCCTGCTCGTCGCCGGAGTAGACCACCGGCTGGCCCCGGGTGAGGAACATCAGCTCGTGGGCGAGCCGGTCGCGGCGCAGGTGGGTGGCCGGGTCGGTGCCGCCGCCGGCGATGAACGAGCCGATCCGGCCCATGTCGTGGTTGCCGAGGAAGGTGGTCAGCCGGCTCGCGTCGGTGTCCCGGGCGCGGTAGAGGTCGTCGCGGGCGTACACGTCGGCGAGCGCCTTCGCGGAGCCGTCGCCGGCGGTGTAGCCGCGCGCCGCCTCCTGGAAGGCGAAGTCGAGGGTGGCCGGCAGGCCGCCACGCCGCACGTAGGTCGAGGTGATCTCCGGGTCGGCGCTGTAGACCTCGCCGAACATGAAGAAGTCCTTCTTGCCCGCGCGGTCCGCGGCGCGCTCGATGCCCTGGCTGAACTGCGGCCAGAAGTCAAGGTTGGCGTGCTTGACGGTGTCCAGGCGGAAGCCGTCGACGCCGGTGGACGCCACCCAGTCGGAGTAGACCTTGGTCAGGCCCCGCACCACCTCGGGGCGCTCCGTCCACAGGTCGTCGAGCCCGAAGAAGTCGCCGTACTCGCTGTTCTCCCCGGCGAAGGTGGAGTCGCCCCGGTTGTGGTACATCGTCGGGTCGTTCAGCCAGGCCGGGACCTTGACCTTCGCGTCGGCCGGGGTCGCGAACGTCGGGGTGTACGGGAACGACGTCGTGTCCACCTTCGGGAAGCCCCGGCTGCCGTCGGCGTAGTTGCGGTCCTCGAAGCGGCGCCCCTGCGCGTCGGTGTAGGGGGAGGTCGCCTTGTCCACGTAGGTGCGCCGGTCCTCGGCGTACTTGATGACGTCGGCGGTGTGGTTGACGATGACGTCGAGATAGACCTTGATCCCCCGCCGGTGGGCGAGCGTGACCAGGCGCTTGAGGTCCTCGTTGGTGCCGAAGTGCGGGTCGACCTGGGTGAAGTCGGTGATCCAGTAGCCGTGGTAGCCGGCGGAGACGTCGGCCCCGGTGCCCTGCACGGGCCGGTTCTTGAAGATGGGGGCGAGCCAGATGGCCGTCGTGCCGAGCCCCTCGATGTAGTCGAGCCGGTCCATGACGCCCTTGAGGTCGCCGCCGTGGTAGAAGCCCTTGTCCTCCGGGTCGAGGCCGGTGGAGAGGCGGTCCCCGGTGAGGCCGCCGGTGTCGTTGCGCCGGTCGCCGTTGGCGAACCGGTCCGGCAGGACGAAGTAGAACTGCTCGGCGCGGGCCTGGCGGCTTCCGGCGGAGAGCAGCGCCTCCGCCGAGGGCTCGGTGCGCCACTGCGCGGCGCCGGTGGTGACCAGCGGGCCGGTGCCGTCGGGGGCGTCGGCGCCGAGCTGGCGCACCGCCAGCGGGGTGCCGACGAGGGTGAGGGTGAGCAGGGAGACGAGGGCCAGCAGGGCCTTGCGCGGTATCGGCGGGGGTTTCATCGACGCCTTTCTCTGGTCGCTGACTGGCCCGCACGCTAGCTCTTGCCGAAACGTTCTGCAATACCTTGCAAACAAGGTCGCAACACGGCAGCCCGCTTGCAAAGGCGGCTCCCCGCGGCGAGCCTGGGCCCGGGGTTCAGTCGTCGGCGAGGACGGCGTACAGGTCCGAGTCGCGCCAGCCGTCGCGGATGAGGGCGGTGCCGCGCATCCGGCCCTCGTACCGCATACCGATTCTGCGCAGCACCGCCGCCGAGGCGAGGTTGCGCGGGTCGCACGTGGCGAAGATGCGATGGCGCCCGTGCCGGCCGAAGCCCAGTCGCAACAGTTCCCGCGCCGCGGCCGTGGCTGTGCCCTGCCCCCACCGCCGTGGATGGACCGCGTACGCGATCTCGCCGGTGCTCGGGCCGTGCAGCTTCAGCTCGGCGCTGCCCACGACCTCGCCGTCGACGAGCACCCCGAACACCATCCGGTCCGGTGGCGCCGCCACGGCGGCCCACACGTACGCCTGCGTCTGCTCGTAGGTGTTGGGCCCCCACGCCTGGTAGCGGCACGACTCGGGCAGACGCGCCCAGTCGTGCACGGCGTCGGTGTCGTCGAGCGCGAGCGGGCGGAGGGTGAGCGCCATGGCGGCACCCTAGGTGACCGACGGCGTGGCGTCGATCAGAGGCGGCAGGCGCCGCCGTCGACCGTGCAGCTCGTCGGGCGGCTCTGCGTGCCCTCGACGTAGAACCGCAGCGTGGCCGACGCGCCGGCGGGCAGGTCGTCGCCGCTGTGGTAGGTGAAGCCGTCGTCGATCCGCCGCGCCGTCCCCTGTGGCGCGCCCTCGATCCACGCGCTGCCCAGCCGCGCTCCCGGGAAGGTCAGCCGCGCCGTCCAGTCCCGGCCGGCCGACGACGTGTTGCTGACCAGCACCTCCCCGACGAACCCGTCGGCGTACGACTCCACGACCCGGTAGCGGCCGGCCAGCGGGGACGCGGACGGCGATGGTGGCGGCGCGACCAGCGCCGCGTCGTCGCTCCCGCTGGGGGTCGGGGACGGCGGGCCGCTGCTGCGGTCGGGCGTGGACCGTGTCGGGGTGGGCCGGGCGGTGGCACGGCCGGACGGCGCGGCCGTCGCCCGCGGCGACCGCGTCGCCGTCGGGCTGGTCGCCGACGGCACTGGCTCGGCCAGGCCGACGGTCGGCAGCGGCGGGCCGGGCTGCGCGTCGAACGCGGGGCCGCGCCCCCGGTAGGTGCCGAGCGCGACGGCCAGCAGGACCACCATCACCACGACGCCGACGGAGACCACGATCCACGGCGAGGACGCGATGGCGGTCGTGCCGTAGGACTTGCTCAATGTTCGGCGCGTGCCGGACATGCCCCTCCTCCCGCGGTCGTCCGGGGCAGCGTAGCCGTCCGTGGCAACAAGGTGCGACCATCCGGGCGCGCCGCGTACGCTGCCGCGCGGGCACAGTCGCCGCCGCCGGAGGGCGTGCGGGGTCCGGCCGGCGCTCAGGCGGTCCGCAGGACGGTGCAGATGACCGGACCGTCGTCGGTGGCGCGCAGCAGGTAGCGGTAGCGCTCGCCGGGGACCGCCCGGCCGTGGCTGTCCAGGAACTCCCACTCCACGGTCACCATGGTCAGCAGCGCCGACATCGGCTGGACGTCCTCGATGGCCGCGTGCGCCGCGACCAGCTCGCGCTCCTGGTAGTCGGGGGCGGCGCCCACGAAGGACAGTGCCACCGCCGCCGGCGAGGTGAACGAGAAGCTGTACGTGTCGGCCACCACCATCCCCGGCAGGGCGTAACAGCCGGCGATGGCGGGCACGTCGCCGGTGGTCAGCGCCACGCCGTACCGGTCGAAGAAGTCGGTCAGCGTGTCCAGATCGGTGGAGGCTCTCACGGGGACAGCAATTGCCGGCCGGACGGTGGGCCAAACCTCAGCGCGGCGGGATGCGCACCTCGATCTCGGACCCGAGCCGGGCGCCGCCCGCGAGACCGAGGTCGTCGCCGCTCCAGAACCGGCCCGGGTCGTACCAGTTGGGACGCCGCCCGGCCGGCAGCAGCCCCATCGCCTCGTAGGTCACCGCCACCACCTCCGCGCAGTACGCCGTCTCCAGTGCACGGTCGCGCACGGCGGCCCCGGCGCGGCCGGGCGCCGGAGTGCGGGGGTGGTCCCCGTCGCGGCCGCGCAGGGCCGGCACCCGCACCGCCGGGACCCGGCCCCGCAGCCAGCGCCAGGCGAGCTGGGCGGTGGACGGGAACGGGGTGCCGTCCAGGCGGGCGACGGTCTGCAGCACCGCCTTCTCCATCTCCGCGTCGACCGGCGGGTCGAGCTGGCGCAGCCAGGCCCGCTGGCCGTACCGGTTGGCCCAGACGCAGACCGCGTCGCGCAGGTCGTGCAGCTGCACGCCGCGCTGGTGGGTGCCCGTCCACATGTCGGGCAGCGACCTGCCCAGCTCGGCGTGCCACATCAGGGGTGGCATGTCGTCCAGCACGACCGCCATGCCGACGTGGTTGACCGGGCTGTTGGTAGTCAACTGGATGGCCCGGTCGGGCACGCTGCGGCCCCGGAACACCCACACGTCGCCGGTACGGGTCAGATCCACGGCCTCGTCCAGGCTGATGCTCATGGGGGTCTACCCTAGGCCGATGCGGCAACGGATGCGGTGGTGGAAGGTGCTCGGGCTGGCCGGACTCGCCGGCGTCGCGGCGTCGGGCGTGGTCATCGCCCGCGCGGAACGGCGGCGCCGGGCGTACACCCCGGAGGAGATCCGGGCCCGGCTGCGCGACCGGCACGCGGAGGCGACGACGCCCGCCGACGACGCGCGCTGAGCGCCGCCGGCGTCAGTCGACGTCGTGGTGGTTGCGGTCCCAGCGCCCGCCGACGGGCGGCGTGTCGAGCCGGACCGCCCCGGCCGCGTTGCCGGCGAGGTCGTTGTCCTCGATCCGGCAGGAGACGCAGCTGCCGGCCGGGGTGATCCAGAGCCCGTAGGTCTGGGTCTGCTCGTCGCGGTGGTCCCAGATCCGGTTGCCGCGCACAGTGGCCGAGTCGAACGGCGCGTTGACGGTGATGCCGGCCCGGATCGGCGGGGCCGCCGGCAGTTCGTACGACGCGCCGGGCGGCGGCGTGTCCTCGTTCCAGCCGGTCGGGGAATCCGCCCGCACCTCGGCGAGGGCGAGGTCGGTGGCGGTGTTGGACACCACGACCGCCATCCGTGACCCGACCCGCACCGCCTTGCCCCGGTGCCCGTCGTGCGGCCAGTGCGCCGCCAGGTCGGTGACGGACCGGTGGTGGTAGCGCACCGAATCGCCCCGGCCGGTGGTGGCCGGGGCGCACCGCCGGCCGTTGTTGCGGATCCGGTTGTTCACCACGATCGCGTCGGTCATCGGCCGGTCGATCCGGATCGCGTCCAGGCCGTTGTCCCAGAACTCGTTGCCGTCGACGACCACGTCCGCCGCCGCGCCCCGGTAGCCGCGCCCCAGGTCGTGCTCGTGGTAGCCGTACGCCCCGTTGGCGCTGATCCGGTTCCCGCGCACCGTGTACGGGCCGGGCGTGTTGCCCATACTGATCCCGTCGCGGACGTTGCGGTCGATGACGCAGTCGCTGAGGATGCCGCCCCGGCCGGCGACGCCCGCCGTGCCGTTGCCGGAGACGTCGAAACCCGCCTCCAGGTTGCCGGTCAGGGTGCAGGCGGAGACGATCAGACCGTCGGCGCCCCAGTCGGAGATGCCGAAGCGGTTCGCCTGGCTGTGGCAGCCGACGATGCGGTGGCCGCGCGGCGGCGTCCAGTAGTCCTTCTGCAGTTCGAGGAAGATCCCGTTGGTGCCGTTGCCGACGGCGGTGCAGTTGGCGATGGTGAGGCGCTCCACGTCGCCCCACCCGCCGATACCGACGCCGATGCCCGCGCCGCCCATCTCCTCGCCGTTGTCCAGCCGTCCGCACCCGACCACGACAACGCCGTCGATCAGGCTGTCCTGGAGGAAGTCGCAGCCGAGGCCGGTGGCCCCGGTGTGGTGGATGTAGAGGTTGCGGAAGACGCCGCGCACGACGTACTGGAGGCCGAGCCCCTTGGCGAGGTAGTTGTACTCGACCATCGCCACGCCGGAGCCGTCGATCTCGAAATCCGCGAAGGTGCAGTCGGCGATGCACCGGTCGCGGCTCGCGCCGTGCTGCACCGTGGTCCAGAAAGCCAGCGGGGTCGGGTCCGCCCGGTTTCCCTCGTTGCTGAGCAGGAACCGCGTCGTCCCCGGCCCCGCGCCGACCAGCGACACCCCGCCGCGCCAGACCGTGCCGGCGTCCCGGATCGAGTAGATCCCCGGCGGGCAGTAGATGACCCGGGCCCGCCCGTCGGCGGCGTAGCCCTCGCCGAGGCGGTCGACCAGGGCCGACAGCGCCGGCTGGTCGTTCGTCACGCCGTCGCCGCGCAGTCCGAACTCCCGCGCGTCGCACCACAGGGGCGCCCCGGCGACCGGGGTGAGCCGCTTCGGGGCGGCGGTGGACAGGCCCTGGTGCGGCATCCGACCCCTCCTCCTCCGACGTCCGGTCGTTCGCCGGTGACCGGCGCTTTCCCGCCGCGCCCGTGCGGAAACGCGCTACCCGGCCGGCGCGGGCTGGTCCGACGACGCGGTCACCGAGGGGCCGGGCTCCCCGTCGGTGCCGACCGTCGCGCCACTGCGGCGCAACGCCTCCGCCAGCGCCCCGGCGGTACGCCCCACGAGCGCGCCGCCGTCGTCGAGCAGCAGCAGGGGCCGCTGGATCAGCTCCGGGGCGGCCACCATCGCCTCGATCCAGCGCGGCTCGGCCGCCTCGTCCCGTGGCCAGTCGGCCATGCCGAGGGCCACCGCGGCGGGCTCCTGCGTGCGGCAGACGTCCCAGGGGCGCGCGTCGAGCCGGCGCAGCACCTCGGTCAGCTCCGCCGCGCTCGGCGGCCGGTCCAGGTACGGGCGCACCGCGTACCCCACCCCCGCCTCGTCGAGGGCGGTGCGCGCGGCGGCGCACTTCGAGCAGGACGGGTTGTTCCAGATCTCCATGCCCCTCATGGTCGCAGCCGTCCCGCCACCGGCGGCCGTGCAGCCCAGCCCACTCTCCCGCGAGCCGTCCGCCCGACCTCGACCTGGGGTCCTGATCACGATGTGCTCGTATCTCGCGCTTGCCCTTCCCGGCCGACGACGCACAGGTCGCCCCGGCGGATGCGCGGTTTGGGGGGTGATGTCCGGGTTCGGCGACCTGCTCGGGCAACCCGTCCGGTCTGTCGGGTTTGCGGTGGCGGGCGCCACCGGTCCGGCGGGCATGGGTCGGGGGCCCGGGTCGTTGTAACCATCGTGAGCGCGTGACCCCCCGGGCCCTTCGGCGGCCCGGACGACGGTCGGAATGCCGACCGGGCCCGCGTCGTTACATCCCCCGGACGCGCCCCACCCCTCGTCGAGGGCGTACCTGGTTTTCGACCTTTCCTTTCCCGCGGCGCACCCGCCCCCCTTGGTGTGTGTCGCGTACCCCCGATCGAAAGGTGCCGACCATCATGCGTACCGACATCTTCCGCAGGACCGCTCT
>NZ_JBFABB010000107.1:0-24936 GCF_040640035.1 Micromonospora sp. NPDC023633
CGAGGCACCCCTAGGGCACCCCGCAGGAGGTGGGGGTGCATGGTGTGGGTTATCGGGTCGTCAGTGTGGAGTTGCTGGTCAGGCATTGTCGGGTGGTGGTGGGGCGTGAGTTCGTCATCCGGGCCAGGTGAACGGCGCACGGCCGGACGGGGAACAGTGCCCGTGACCTCCCGAAGGTTGCTCCCGCGGCTGTCGGGGAGCAATTCCCGTGGCCCGCTCCGCCGGCCGGCCCACCGCTCGTGACCCCTGTCGCACAAGGGCCTCCCGGGTCGCCGTCCTACCTGGAGTGCGGCGCTGCCGAACGCGCGGGCGGCCGGACCGGGTATTGACAAAGGTCACCGAGCCTGTCGTGTGCGACGGGTATGAGAGATTCACGATTCCGCTGTGATGAACCGTCGCGGAGACGATGAACGCAGACCTTGTTGAAACACGCACCCGTCCAGCAGGTTTAGGTGGCGTTCCGCACCACCGGGCCAAGCTGTGCGAGAGGGGACTCCCATGTCTGTCAACGCGACCGAGATTCTCAATGCCTTCTTCTTCGACGGGGCCGACGCTCCGGCGGAGGGTGACGTCCGCATCGACGTCGTGGACAGCTGGACCACCAGCGACCTGGCGGCGGTCCGGCCCACCACGATCAGCTGGAGCGAGGCCCGGACGGACGCGGGCCGCTGACAGAGCCCCGGCGCGACCGCGCCGGCACCGGCGACCACGAGCTGATTCGCGGGGGGACGAGATGACAGACACCGACCTGTGGGTGCGCCGGTTCCATCCGGCGGACGAGGCGGCGACCCGGCTGCTGTGCCTGCCGCACGCGGGCGGCTCGGCGAGCTACTTCGTCCGGGTGGCCAGGACGCTCGCACCCGAGGTCGACGTGCTCGCCGTCCAGTACCCCGGTCGCCAGGACCGGTTGCGGGAGCCGGGCCTCACGTCGGTCCACGAGATCGCGGACCGGCTGGTGGCGGCGCTGCTTCCGCTGGTCGACCGGCCGATCGCCGTGTTCGGTCACAGCCTCGGCGCGACCATCGGGTTCGAGGTCGCGCTGAGGCTGCGGCGGGCGGGCGTCAGCCCGACCGCGCTGTTCGTCTCCGGCAGGCGGGCGCCGCACCTCCGCAAGGAGGAGCGGACCCACCTGCGGGACGACGCAGGCCTGATCGCCGAGGTACGCGCCCTGGCGGGCACGGACAGCGCCCTGCTGGAGGACGAGGAGGTGGTGCGGATGGTCCTGCCGGCCATCCGCTCCGACTACACCGCGGCCGAGACCTACGAGTACCGGCCCGCGCCACGGCTGGACTGCCCGATCGTCGCGCACATCGGCGACAGCGACCCGCGGGTGACGGTCGACGAGGCGCGGGCGTGGCGGGAACACACCGACGCCGGGTTCGATCTCGTCGTCCACCCGGGCGGTCACTTCTATCTCAACGACAACATGTCCGCGGTGCTGCGCAGCGTCAGGGCGCACACCCGGTCGCTCAGCTCGGCTTCGCGCGGCGGCGCCACGGTCGCCCACGCCGAACAACCGGGGTGAGTCGCCGGTCGACCCGAGCCTCAGGAGTGTCCGGAGGTGACCCACATGGCACTGATCGAGAGAGAACACCTGCTGTCCGACCTCGCCGAGACGTACGCGACGGCTGCCGCGGGCCAGGGCCGGGTCGCGCTGGTCGACGGCGGCGTCGCCAGCGGGAAGACCCGGCTGGTGAACGCCGTCGCCGAGGTGGCGGTCGGCGACGGCGCGCTCGTGCTGACCGCGGCCTGTTCGGTCGCGGAGAGCATGATCCCCCTGGGGGTGGTGGGCCAGCTGTTCCACAGCCTCCGGGCCCAGACCACCTCGACCGACCACCTGCCGCTGCTGCGGCGTGACACCGGGCCGGCGGGGGACCCGGACGCCCCCACCCTGCGGCACGGCGACGCGCAGCTGCTGGAGGACGTCTGCCAGGTTCTGCTCGACGTCGCCGCCGACCGCCCCCTGGTGGTGGTCGTCGACGACGTCCAGTTCGCGGACTCCCTGTCGTTGCAGGCGCTGCTGTACCTGCAACGGCGCATCCGGTTCGCGCGGGTGCTGCTCGTGCTGAGCGGATGCGTCGGCGCGCGGCCCGAGGCGGCGGCGTTCCGGGCGGAGCTCACGCGGCAACCGCACTGCCGTCACCTGCGGCTGCTCCCGCTGTCGCCCGACGGCGTCGGCCGGCTGCTCGCCGAGCGGATCCGGCCGGAGGCCGCCCGGCGGCTCGCCGCGTCGGCGCACGCCGTCAGCGGCGGCAACCCGATGCTCGTGCACGCGCTGCTCGACGACGCCCTCACCGGCGCCGACGGGGACGTCGCGCCGACGGTGGGCGAGTCGTTCGTCCAGGCCGCGCTCGCCTGCCTGCACCGCAGCGACCCCCGGCTGCTCGACGTCGCCCGCGCTCTCGCGATCGTCGGCCCCGCCGCGTCCGCCGGGCTCGTCACCGGCCTGGTGGGCCTCTGCGCGGCGACCACCCGGCAGGTGCTCGGCGCGCTCACCGAGGCGGGCCTCACCCAGGGCCACTCCTACCACCACCCGGCGGTACGTGCCGCGGTGCTCGACGACTGCCCGCCGCGCACGCAGTCGGCGCTGCGGTCGCGGGCCGCGCGCCTGCTCCACGAGGACGGCGCGTCCCCCGCCGAGGTGGCCGCGCACCTGGTGGGCGTCGGTGAGCCGGCCGAGCCCTGGGCCACGCCGGTGCTGGTCGCGGCAGCCGCCGAGGCCGTCGCCGACGGCGCCGTACGGCACGCCGCGGACTGCCTGGAACTGGCGCTGAGATCCACCGAGGACGGCCGCGAGCGGGCCGCCGTGGAGGCCGCCCTCGTCCGGGTGCACTGGCGCAGCGACCCCGAGGCGGTTCCGCGTCACCTGTCGTCGCTGGCGAGGGCGGGCCGCGCCGGCCTCCTCGACGAGGCCGACGCGCTGCTGCTCGCCCGGTCGCTCGCCTGGCAGGGCAGGCACGACGAGGCGGCGGAGGCGCTCGGCGGGGTGGGTGACCTCACCGCGCACCCGGACCCGGACCTCGGCGCCGACCACCTCGCCACCCGCGAGTGGCTGCGGCACTGCCGCCCGCACGGCGGCGACGATCCCGGCGACCCCGGGCCGGGGGCGGCCGTCGACCGCGCCGAGGAGGTGCTGCAACGCGCCCGTCCCGGTGACTCCCTCCTGGTCTCGGTGTGGCACGCGCTGCGGGTGCTGATCCGCGCCGGCCACCTCGACCGTGCCGCCGAGTGGTGCGAGAAGCTGGCCGAGGAGGCCGAGTCGCACGACATCACGAGCTGGCGGGCCGTGCTGACCGACGTGCGGGCCGCCATCGCCCTGTGCCGCGGCGACCTCGCCGCCGCCGAGCGGCACGCGCGCGACGCGCTGGCCACGATGCCGCCCGCCGCGTGGGGCGTCGCCGTCGGCTCGCCGCTCGCGCACCTCGTCCTCGCCTGCACGATGACCGGGCAGCTCTCCCGGGCCGAGGCGGCCCTGCGGGAGCCGACGCCGGCCGCGATGCGCCAGAGCCTGTTCTGGCCGCAGTACCTGCGGGCCCGGGGCGTCTACTACGACGCCGTGGACCGGCGGCACGCCGCGCTCGCGGACTTCCAGACCACCGGCCAGCTCGCCGTGGGCTGGGGCGCCGACGATCCCTCCACGCTGCCGTGGCGGGTCGACCTCGCCCGGCTGTACGTGCGGATGGGGCGGCCGGACCGGGCCCGGAAGCTGGTCACCGAACACCTGGCGCTGCCGGGTGGCGACGCCCCGCGCGCCAAGGGCATGGGGCTGCGGGCGCTGGCGGCGGCGTACGCGCCCAAGCAACGCCAGGTGATGCTGCGCGAGGCGATGGACCTGCTGCACGCCAGCGGGGACCGGCACGAACTGGCGCACGTCTTCGCTGACCTGAGCCAGACCGGGCACGCCCTCGGCGAGTTCGGGCGCGCCAAGATGATGGGCGCGCACGCCCTCCAGCTCGCCGAGGGCTGCCACGCCGAACTGCTGCGGCGCAAGCTCAAGCCGTCCGACGACACCCTCGACCCTCCGGTGGCCGGCGCGAAGGACGGGCTCGCCACGCTGACCGACGCCGAGCGCCGCGTCGTAAACCTGGCCGCCCGGGGGCACACCAACCGGGAGATCGGCGACCGGCTGTTCATCACCGTCAGCACCGTCGAGCAGCACCTGACGCGGGCGTACCGGAAGTTGAAGATCAGCACGCGTACGGAGCTGGTGCACATCGACCCGCCGAAGGGCGCGCGTGCCGCGCGGCGCCGGCGCGTCGCCCCGGTCGGCCCGTCCGCCGGCGACAAGGAAACCACGATGCGATCGGACACGACATGACCGTTGCCGAGGACGAACAGCTCGGTAGCCGGGAGCGCACGCTCGCCCGGCAGATACTCGAACTGGTCTTCCGCTTCCGCCGTCTCGAACACGCCGACGACCCGTGCGCAGCGCAGCCGTGCGACGACTGCTTCGCCACCCACGAGGAGCGGGTGGGCCGCTACGTGCGCAGCGGCGAACCGCTGCACTTCGTGCTGCCGGCGTTCCCCGCGAAGTCCCGCAACCCGGAGAAGGTGGTCGGTTCGCTGCCCGACCTCGGCGAGCGGATCTCCGTCGAGTTCCTCCAGTCCTTCTGCGAGCAGGTCAGCCACTACCACCCGACGGGCGCGCGGATCCTCATCTGCTCCGACGGCCACGTCTTCTCCGACCTGCTCGGCATCCCCGACGAGGACGTGACCGCGTACCGCACGGAGCTGCAGCGCATCATCGACCAGACCGGCGCGTCCGCGGTCTCGATGTTCTCGCTCGACGACGCGTTCGGGGCGATGTCCTACGACGAGATGCGCCGGCGGCTCCTCGCCGAGTACGCCACGCCCCTGGAGGACATCCGCGCCGAGGTGCTGACCGACCTGGGCGCCCGGTCGCTGTTCAACGGCATGCACCGCTTCATGCTCGAGGACCAGGCCCCGCTGCACCCCGGCATGAGCCGGACCAAGCTGCGCGAGCACTGCAAGGAGTTCGCGTACCAGATGATCCGGCGCAGCCGGGCCTGGGGAGACCTGGTCGGCACGAAGTTCCCCGACTCGCTGCGGCTGTCGATCCACCCGCAGCCCCGGCACGCCGAGAAGATCGGCCTCCACCTCATCCGTACCAGGGACAGCTGGCTCACGCCGTGGCACGGCGTGGTCCTCGACGACGGCGTCAACCTGACGCTGGTCAAGCGCAGCCAGGCCGAGAGTGACCGGGCCTCGCTCGTCTGGCGCAACGGCCGGCCGAGCCACTACGTCAACCCCCACTTCCGGCAGGAGGAGATCGCGTCATGACCACGGCAGACGAGCTACGCCTCGAGCGGACGCCGCTGGCGCCGTTCGGCACGCTGCTGACGGCGGCACACGACGGCGCCGACCTGCGGGACATCGCGCCGGCGACGCTGGAGCGCTGGACGATCGAGTCCAAGGTGGTCGTGCTGCGCGGCTTCCCCCTGCTGAGCAGGGAGGACCTCGTCGCCTACTGCGAGACCTGGGGCGAGGTGCTGACCTGGGACTTCGGCGCCGTCCTGGACCTGGTGGTCCAGGAGGACCCGAAGAACTACCTGTTCAGCCGTACGGACGTGCCGTTCCACTGGGACGGCGCGTTCGCGCGCGCCGCGCCGCGGTACTTCCTCTTCCAGTGCGTCGAGGCGCCGGTGCCCGGCGGCGGTGGCGAGACGGTGTTCTCCGACAGCACCGACGTGATCCGGCGCGCCTCGCCGGAGCTGGTGCGCGAGTGGGCGGCGACGGAGGTCAGCTACCGCACGGAGAAGCTCGGCTACTACGGCGGCGAGACCGTCTCGCCCCTGCTCACCACGCACTCGGAGACCGGCGAGACGATCATGCGGTACGGCGAGCCGCTCGACCCGGAGCGGTACCGCAACCCGGTCTGGGTGTCCATCGGCGGCAGGTCGGCGGAGGAGGCCGAGCCGTTCATGGCCGACCTGCGCGACCGGCTGCACCACCCGGACGTCTGCTACCACCACGAGTGGGTCGACGGGGACATCGTCGCCGTCGACAACCAGGCGCTGCTGCACGGCCGCAACGCCTTCCGCGGCAACTCCTCCCGGCACCTCCAGCGGATCCAGATCCTCTGACCACGGTCAGGGGCGTTCACGAGGGAGGGCGCGGTGACCGCCGAGCCGGACCGGCCCGCACCGGCACCGCCGCCGCAGCGACATCCGTGCTCGCCGGCCCGGTGAGCGCCACCTGCTCCTCAACCTCGAAGGAAGACACCATGACCGTCGAAGAGGCGCGCGCGGGCGTGCCCCCCACACCGGCGCCGGCTGCCGCGCGGCGCCCGATCTACCACTCCATCCGCATCCGCCGGGTCGAGTTCCTGCCCGTGATGCTGGCCATCTACGCGATCCCGTCGTTGCTGTCGGTGGACGACGTGAGCACCCTGGCCTCCGTCCACTTCGCGCTGGTGATCGTGATGGCGCTGTCCATCATGCACTTCATCGACATGACCAACGCGTACGCCGACCGCGACGTCGACGCCGTGTACAAGACGTGGCTGTCCGAGGCGGTGTACGGGCTGGGGCTGCGCAACGTGCGGTGGCAGATCGCCGCCACCGGCGTGGGCGTGCTCGCCCTCGCGACCTACTTCACCTTCCGCACCGGGCACTGGGACATCCTGCCCTTGGTCGCGTTCACCCTCTGGATCGGCGCCCAGTACTCCATCCCGCCGGTGCACCTGAAGAGCTCCGGCGTGGGGCAGATCCCCGGCCTCGCCGCGGTGCTGATCTGGCTGCCGATGCTCGTCGTCGTACGGTCCGTGCCCGGTGAGCTGTCGTGGCCGCTGCTGGCCGTGATCATCGGGTTCGGCGCGAACCAGGTGGGCATCGTCATGGTCAACACCGCCGAGGACTGGCCGGAGGACGCCGCCTTCAACATCCGCACGTGCGTCCGCGCGCTGGGTCTGACCCGCGCGATGGCGGTCGCGAGCGGGCTGATCGCGGTCGGCGGCTCCACGGTGTGCGTGTCGGTGCTCGCCATCGGCGGTTTCACCTGGGGCGCCGTCCCGATGATCGCGGCCATCGCGTTCGCGCTGGTGCACGTGTCGGGCACCTGGCGCGGCGTGCGCGGCAAGCCCCTCGCGGACGCGCTGGCGTTCCTGCGGCCCCGCGCGAAGCTGGTGCCGTTGCAGGTGGCGAGCACCGGCTGGGGAACCGTGATCGCCGCCGCCTTCGCACAGGCGAGCTGAATCCCGGTGGGGAGGGACACCATGGCGCAGGTCGTGCTGCTCGACGAACAGGGACGGCCCGTGGGTGCCACGGAGGGCGCGACGGTGCACCACCTGCGTACGCCGTTGCACCTCGCGTTCTCCTGTTACGTCTTCACCAGCGACGCGAAGCTGCTGCTCACCATGCGCAGCGACCGGACGCGCACGTGGCCGGGGATCTGGACGAACTCGTGCTACGGGCATCCGGTGCCGGGGGAACCGGTCCCCGCGGCGGTGACCCGCACGGTGCGCGCCGAGCTCGGCCTGGCGGCGCCGGCGCCGGACCTGGTCCTGCCAGCGTTCCGGTACCGCGCCGTGATGGACAACGGCGTGGCGGAGAACGCGGTGTCCCCGGTGTTCCGGGTGGTGACCGACGATCGCCCGAGCCCCGACCCGAGCGCCATCGGCGACTTCGAGTGGGTCGACTGGGCGGACTTCGTGTACGCCGTGGGCACGGGCGACATCTCCGTGTCGCCGTGGTGCCGCCTCCAGGTCGCCGAGCTGATCACCCTCGGCGACGATCCGACGCGGTGGCCCACGGCCGACGAGTCCCTCCTGCCCGGCGGGGCGCTGACGGCCACCGGCTGAGCGGCGTACGGCGGACCGGGCCCACCCGCACGGGGCCGGTCCGCCGTCCGGTTGCGGCGCTGGTGGTGTCGCGCCCGCCGCCCGGACCGGTCACTACCCGGCCCGGACGGTGGCCTCCACGGTGAACGTGCCGTCCTTCCGCCAGGTGCGCAGCGTGCCGCCCGCTTCCCGCAGCCGGTCGGCCAGCCCCGGCAGCCCGCTGCGGTCGATGTCCGGGCCACCGGCGCCGGCGCCGTCGTTGACCATCGTCAGCCGCGCCGCGGACCCCTCGCGGACGATCTCGATGGTGCACCACCGGGCCTCGCCGTGCCGCAGCACGTGGGTGCCCGCCTCCCGCAGCACGGACACCAGCGGCCCGGTGAGCGCGGGCGGCAGGTCCTGCTCCGGCTGCGTCACGGTGCACCGCACGCCGGAGTTCCGCAGCACCCGGGCCACCGTGTGCGCCTGCTCGCGCAGGCCGACGCTGCGGTAGCCGTGCACGGCCTCGCGCATCCGGGCCAGCGCGGCCGCCGCGAGCGCCCGCATCTCGACGGTCTCCTTGCGGGTCCGCTCCCCGTCGACCAGTGCCAGTCGCGACGCCAGCTCCGCCTTGAGGACGAGCGCCGACAGCTCGTTCGCGAGCAGGGCGTACACGTCCCGGGCACACCGCAGTCGCTCCTCGGCCGCCGCCAGGCGGGCCAGGGCGTCGCGCCCCTCCCTGGCCTGCGCCCGGAACGTCCAGAACCACAGGTGCAGGACGTTCCACACCGCCACCGACAGCCCGAGCACCACCGTGACGGTCACCGCGTCGCGTACGGGGCCGCCGAGCCACCAGGCCGTCGCCGCGGCGACCAGCACCGTCGCGGCCATCAGGGTCGCCGCGTACCGCATCGGCAGCAGCAGCGGCGCGGCCCCGACGAGCGCGGCCCCCACGAACGCCCAGGCGCGCCCGGGGGTGCCCCCGACCGGCCCGACGAGCGGAACGGACAGCACGGCGGCCGTGGCGCAGCCGGCGAGCAGCCACCGGGCGGCCGGCGCCACCGCCGGCCACGACATGACCGACCGGTACAGCGCCCCGGCGAGCGCCACGACCAGGAGCAGCGCCCCGACCGCGCCGAGCACGATCCAGCGCGGATCGGGCTCGCGACGCATCTCCAGGGCGGCGAGGAGTGTGCACGCCGCGACCCCGCTCGCGGCGCCCGCCAGGACGCACAGGCTCGCCCGGCGCATGCCCGGGGTCGACAGGGCGTCAGCCGGCGCGGCGGGGGTCTGCGTCAGGCCGGCGGGCCGGGTCCCGGTGACCATCAGCGCCACGGCCCGCTGCGGACGTGGCGCGTGCCGACCGCCGGCACACCCGGCACGTGCGGCACGACCGGATGCGCCGACCCGGGCGGCGGCACGGTCGACATGGTCGCCTCCTGGATCCCGATCACCACGGATTGCATTGTATCGGTCACGATGAGTTCGTGCCGGCGGGGATCCGCCCGCGCCCCCGGGTCCCGGGGCCGCCATCCGGTGGGCTCGCTGACGGGATGGGGCGTCGCGGCGGTCTGCGCCGTCATGGGTGGCCTCCGTCCGGTCCTGGTCGTCGGGGCGAGGCGTGGCGCCGGCGTCCACCGGCCCACCCCGTGGGTCGCCGGCCGTGCCGCAGGACCTCGCCGCGCGTCGGTCGTGCCGTCAGCATGGCGGTGGCCACGCGCCGGATCCCATCCCCGCGTGTCACGTCCGCCCCGGGAGAACTGCACGGGTGAACCGTGCGCCGGTACGTCGGCGGAGGGTTCCGGGCGGCCCGGAAATTGCGCGTTCCATCGCCGTGAAATCGTTTCCGCCATCGCTCGGTAATTTGCGCGGCGGGTCGCGTCGATCGGTGGTCCACATGATTGCGGTCGATGGTTCGACTCGGCTAATTTGCAGGCACGAAATGCCTCTCCTCTCTGGAGGCTGCTGTGTCCTCATCCGTCGGAATTCTGGGCACCGGATCCTGGGTGCCCGCGCGAGCATTGCCGAACGAGGAAATCGCGCGTCACGTGCCGGGTGCGAGTCCGGAATGGATCGTGCGCAAGACCGCCATTCGTTCGCGCCGTTTCGCGGCGGCGGAGGAGGCCACGTCGGACCTCGCCGTGCGGGCCGCGGCCCGCGCGCTGCGGGACGCGGACCTCGGTGTCGACCGCGTCGACTACCTCATCGTGTCGACGTCGACCCCGGACCATCCGCAGCCGCCGACGGCCTGCCTGGTGCAGGAACGTCTCGGCGCGTACGGGGCCGCGTGCTTCGACGTCAACGCGGTGTGCGCGGGATTCGTGCACGCCCTGGTGCTGGCGCAGTCGCTGGTGGCGGACCGGCCGGGCACCCACGCGCTCGTGGTCGGCGCCGACGTGTACTCGCGCATCCTGGACTTCGACGACCGGCGCACCGCCGTGCTGTTCGGCGACGGCGCCGGCGCGGCCGTCGTGGGGACGGCGCCACCGGGGCGCGGTGTCGTCGAGTACGAGCTGGCCAGCCGGGGCGACGCCGGCGACCTGATCCGGGTCGCGGCGGGCGGCAGCCGGCTGCCGGCGTCCGCGACGACCGTGGCGGACGGCAGCCACTTCTTCCGCATGCACGGCCGGGGCGTCACCGAGCTCGTCCTGCAGGAGGTCCCGCCGTTCGTGGACAAGCTGCTGGCCAGGGCGGGCGTCGGCGCGGCGGACGTCGCGCACGTCGTGCCGCACCAGCCCAACGGCCTGCTCCTCGACGAGCTGGTGCGCGCGTGCGGGCTGACCGCCGCGCACACGCACCGCACGGTGGAGGAGTACGCGAACTGCGGCAGCGCGTCGGTGCCGCTCACCCTCGACCACGCCAACCGGGCCGGACTGCTCCGCGACGGAGACCTCGTCCTCCTGCTGGCGTTCGGCGGGGGGATGTCGTTCGGGGCGTGCCTGCTGCGCTGGGGCCGGGCGCCCGGCCCGGACCCCGGCGGTGACCGGTGAGCCCGCCGGCCGGCCCCCGCACGCCGCGGAGACGGGTGACGGGCCGCCCGGCCGACCCCCACGACGGACCCGACCGCGGGAGGACGGCTCCCCGCCCCCGGCCCGCTTCCACGCCAACCCTGTCGACACAGGACGGTTACCAATGAAGACCTTGACGAAGCTCGGCGCGTTCGCGCTCGCCCTGGTGCTGGTGCTCGGGAGCGCCTACACCGTCGGCCGCGTGGTCGGGCCCCCGCCAACCGCCGCACCCGCACCCGTACCCGCCGCCAAGCCGGCCGCCGTGGCCGAGGAGTCCTCGTACGGCCTGACCCTCACCCACGAGAGCATGACCCTGAAGGTGATCACGGACAACGTCCGGGCGGGCACGAAGCAGACCTTCGCCTTCCAGATCCTGCAACACGACGGCACGCCGCTGGTGAAGTACAAGCCGCAGCACGAGAAGCTGATGCACCTCATCGTGGCGCGGCGCGACCTGACGAACTTCCAGCACGTCCACCCGAACCTCGGCGCGGACGGCGTGTGGCGGGTGCCGCTGACGTTCCCGGCGGCGGGCGAGTACCGCGTCTTCGCCGACTACATGCCGCTGTGGGGCATCCACGGCGAGACGCTCGGGGCCGACGTGTCGGTGTCGGGCGACTACCGGCCGGAGGCGCTGCCCGCGCCCTCGACCACCGCGACGGTGGACGGGTACACGGTGACCCTCGGCGGCGAGCTCACCCCCGGCAAGAGCGGCAACCTGACGCTCAGGGTCGCGAAGGACGGCAAGCCGGTCACCGACCTGGAGCCGTACCTGGGCGCCTTCGGCCACCTGGTCGCGCTGCGCGACGGCGACATGGCGTACCTGCACGTCCACCCCGACGGCACGCCGGGCGACGGGCAGACCGCCCCCGGTCCGGACATCCTGTTCCACGCCACCGCGCCCAGCTTCGGCGATTACCGGCTGTTCCTGGACTTCCAGCACCAGGGCACCGTGCGCACGGCGACGTTCACCCTGCGCGTGAAGGGCCCGAACCCGCCCCCGCACGGCCTGACCGAGGAGGCCTTCGCGGCGGCCAAGGCCCGCAACGAGGAGGCCGTACGCAACGGCGGAGCCGCTGTCCCCGCCGACACGAGCGGCGGCGGCACGGAGGGGGGCACCCAGCATGGCCACGGCTGAGCACCACCTGGAACTGCTGATCGGCGGCATGACGTGCGCGGCCTGCGCCGCGCGCATCGAGAAGCGCCTCAACGCGATCGACGGGGTGGAGGCGACCGTCAACTACGCCACCGAGAAGGCGAAGGTGCTGGTCCCGCCCGGGGTCACGCAGGCGCAGGTGATCGCCGCCGTCGAGGAGATCGGCTTCACGGCCCGGCCGGTGAAGCCGCGCACGGCCAGGGCCGAGAACCACCTGGAACTGCTGATCGGCGGCATGACGTGCGCGGCCTGCGCGGCGCGCATCGAGAAGCAGCTCAACGCGATCGACGGGGTGGAGGCGACCGTCAACTACGCCACCGAGAAGGCGAAGGTGCTGGTCCCGCCCGGGGTCACGCAGGCGCGGGTGATCGCCGCCGTCGAGGAGATCGGCTTCACGGCCCGGCCGGTGCAACCGCCCGCCGCGCCGACGGCGGACGCCCCGGATCCGGCGGCCGAGGAGGAGGCCGAACACGACCGCGAGCTGCGGGCGGCCCGCCACCGCCTCTGGGTCGTCGCCGTGCTGGCGGTGCCGGTCATCGCGCTGTCGATGTTCTCGCAGCTTCAGTTCGAGTACTGGCAGTGGGCCTGCCTGACGCTGAGCGCGCCGGTCGTGGTGTGGGGGGCGTGGCCGTTCCACCGGGCCGCCTTCGCCAACCTCCGGCACGCCGCCGCCTCGATGGACACGTTGGTCTCGGTCGGCACGCTCGCCGCGTTCGTCTGGTCGCTGTACACGCTGTTCCTCGGCACGGCCGGCGTGCCCGGCATGCGGCACCCGTTCCGGATCACCCTGGAGCGGATGCCCGGCGAGGGCAACATGTACCTCGAGGTCGCCGCGGGCGTGACCCTCTTCATCCTCTGCGGCCGGTACTTCGAGGCCCGCGCGAAGCGCCGCTCCGGCGCCGCGCTGCGCGCGCTGCTGTCGCTGGGCGCCAAGGACGTGACGGTGCTGCGCGACGGCGCCGAGGCGACCGTGCCGATCTCGGCGCTCGCGGTCGGCGACCTGTTCCTGGTGCGCCCGGGCGAGAAGGTGGCGACCGACGGCGTCGTGGAGGAGGGCTCCTCCGCGGTCGACGCGAGCATGCTGACCGGCGAGTCCGTACCCGTCGAGGTGGGGCCCGGCGACGAGGTTGTCGGCGCCACGGTGAACGCCGGCGGGCGGCTCGTCGTACGCGCCACGCGGGTGGGCGGCGAGACGCAGCTCGCGCAGATGGCCAAGCTCGTCGAGGAGGCGCAGACCGGCAAGGCCGACGTCCAGCGGCTCGCGGACCAGGTCTCGGCGGTGTTCGTGCCCGGGGTGATCGCGCTGTCGCTCGCCACGCTGGGCTACTGGCTCGGCTCCGGCCAGCCGGCGGCGGCGGCGTTCACCGCGGCCGTGGCCGTGCTGATCATCGCCTGCCCGTGCGCGCTGGGACTGGCGACGCCGACCGCGCTGCTGGTCGGCACCGGCCGGGGCGCGCAGCTCGGCATCCTCATCAAGGGACCGCAGGTGTTGGAGTCCACGCGGACCGTCGACACCGTCGTGCTCGACAAGACCGGCACGGTGACCACCGGCGAGATGTCCGTCGTGGAGGTCGTGCCCGTCGACGGGGAGACCGACGAGCAGCTGCTCCGGCTCGCGGGCGCCCTGGAGAGCGCGTCGGAGCACCCCATCGCCCGGGCCGTCGTCGCGGGCGCGCGGGAACGGTGCGGCGAACTGCCCGCGGTCGCGGACTTCGCCAGCGAGACCGGCGTCGGCGTGCGCGGCACGGTCGACGGGCACGAGGTCATCGTCGGCCGGGCGTCGCTGCTCGGCGCGTGGGCGACCGCGCTGCCTCCGGAGCTGACCGCCGCCAAGGCGACCGCCGACGCGGCGGGCCGTACGTCGGTCATGGTCGGGTGGGACGGCGCCCTGCGCGGGATGCTCGTCGTGTCCGACCGGGTCAAGCCCACCAGCCGGGCAGCGGTCGCGCAGTTCAAGCGGCTGGGGCTGCACCCGCTCCTGCTGACCGGCGACAACGCCGCGGTGGCGGCGGCGATCGCGGCGGAGGTGGGGATCGACGACGTGGTCGCCGAGGTGCTCCCCGCCGGAAAGGTCGAGCTGGTCAAGCGGCTCCAGGCCGACGGCAAGGTCGTCGCCATGGTCGGTGACGGCGTCAACGACGCCGCCGCGCTCGCGCAGGCCGACCTGGGCATCGCTATGGGCACCGGCAGCGACGTGGCGATCGAGTCGGGCGACCTGACGGTGGTACGCGGTGACCTGCGGGTCGTCGCGGACGCCATCCGGCTGTCGCGCCGCACCCTCGGCACGATCAAGGGCAACCTGTTCTGGGCCTTCGCGTACAACGTCGCGGCCATCCCGCTCGCGGCGAGCGGCCTGCTCAACCCGATGCTGGCGGGTCTGATCATGGCCGGCAGCTCGGTGTTCGTGGTGTCGAACAGCCTGCGGCTGCGGCGGTTCAAGGCGCTCGCGGGCAACGAACTCCCGGACCGGGCCGACACGGCCGAGGCGTCGCGCCCGATGGTCACCGCCTCCTGACGCGCCCACGCGTCGGGCGGGCACGTCGTACGAAAGAAACGGAGCCGCACCATGGCCGAGCCGAAACGGCTCGCGGAGGATCCCCAGCTCCTGCTGCTGCACGCGGCCGGCCTCGGCCGGGCGAGCTGGGACGCCGTCGTCGAACGCATCCCGGGGTTCGCCCGGACCCTCGCGATCGACCTGCCCGGTCATGGCGGCGTGCCGGGGCTCGCGTACGACCGTGACGTCGTGCCGCGGCTCGCCGAGTACGTCGCGGAGCGGATCGCCGCGCTGGGACTGCGCAGGCCGCACGTGGTCGGGCACTCGCTCGGCGGGGTGATCGCGCTCGAACTGGCGCGTCGGGTGCCCGTCGCGGCGGTGACCGCCCTGTGCAGCATCGGGTTCCGGGCGGTCTGCCACGCCTCGATGTGCGTGGTGCGGACCCACGCGATGCTGCGGATGACCGCCGCGGTGGGGCCGAGGGCACGCGGGCGGCTGCTCAGCAGGGGAGTGGTCCGCAAGATGGTCATGGGCAGCGTGTCGGCCCGGCCCGCCGACCTCCGGGCGGACGTGGCCGCCGCCGACGTGACGTCCATGATCACCAGTGACCTGTCCGCCCTCAGCCGGTACGCGGGGCTCTACTCGTTCCAGCCCGACGCCACCGACACGACGCCGGTGAACCTCGTGTGGGCCGACCAGGACCGCGTGGTCCCGTTGCGCGACGCGCTGCGGGCCCGGCGGGTGCTCCCGAGGGCGCAGCACTTCGTCATCCCCGGCAGCGGTCACTTCGTCGTACGCGACGACCCGCACGGCACCGCCGCCGTCATCCACGCCTGTCACGCCCAGGTGCTGCGGGACAGGCACGCCGAGAATCGCAGAGGAGCCCTCGGAAATGTGAACCCACAGCGCGGTAATTGAGCTGGCAATTCGGCCCCGCACATCTGTCGGGGCGGGAACTGTTGACCGACCGGACGCGACTACTGAGGTACTCGGATCCCGGGACCACCGCTCAGAGGAGTGCGAATGAAAATCACCCCGCAGGCTGGAAAGAAGTTCGGCGTGATCGTGGAGGGTTTCGACGCGGAAACCGCCTCGGCGCAGGACATCGTCGAGCTGAAGAAGGCCATCTACTCGAACAAGATCGTCGTACTGAAGAACCAGGACCTGTCGCCGCAGCAGTTCCTGGCGCTCGGCCAGCGGCTGGGCCGGGTCGCGGAGTACTACGAGCCGGTCTACCACCACCCCGAGGTGAAGGAGGTGTTCGTCTCCTCCAACGTCAAGGAGGAGGACGGCCGCCAGATCGGGGTGCCGAAGACCGGCAAGTTCTGGCACTCGGACTACCAGTTCATGCCGCGCCCGTTCGACATCACGATGATCTACCCGCAGGTCGTGCCGTCGAAGAACCGCGGCACCTACTTCATCAACCTGGCGACGGCCTACGAGCAGCTCTCCGAGGAGCTGAAGCTGGCCGTCAAGGACACCACGGCGACGCACAGCGTGCTGCGGTACTTCAAGATCCGGCCGACCGACGTCTACCGGCCGATTTCGGAGATCATCGACGAGGTCAACGCGAAGACCCCGCCGGTGACGAGCCCGCTCGCGTTCCCGCACCCGCACACGGACGAGACCCTCCTGTACCTCAGCGAGGGCTTCACGCTGTCGCTGCAGGACGCGGAGGGCAACGACCGGTCGGATCTGCTGGCCGAGCTGCTCACGGCCACCGGCCAGCTCGACCGCACCTACCAGCACGAGAACATCCACCTCCAGACGTTCGAGAAGGGCGACATGCTCCTCTGGGACAACCAGAGCCTGGTCCACCGGGCGCTGCACACCGCGACGCCGGAGCCGGCCGTGTCCTACCGCGTCACCGTCTACGACGACGTGGACGCCGCCTAGTCCCGCACGGACGTTCGATCCGCGGTGGGATCCGGCGGTGTCGACCGTCGGATCCCACCGGTGTTCACATCGCACGAGGTCGAGAGGCATGACGTGGCAGACCAGTTGACGGCGGCGACGATCCGGGCGGACGTTGCCGAGATGCTCCACCGTCGCCCGGACGAGAGCTTCGACACGGAGGACCTGTTCGACTGCGGCCTGGACTCGGTGCGGTTGATGACGCTCATCGAACGGTGGCGCGAGGCCGGCGCCGAGGTCAGCTTCGTCGACCTGGCCGAGCGGCCGACGCTGGAGCACTGGGTGAAGCTGCTGGTGGGCCGTGATGACTGAGCCGCTGCCGTTGGGCGCCGCCCAGGAGGGGATCTGGACCGGTCAGCAGTTCGACCCGGACAGCCCCGCCTTCAACACGGCCGAGTACGTGGAGATCCGCGGCCCGGTCGACCTGGGGCTGCTGGAGGCGGCGGTGCGCACCGCCGTGGGCGAGGCCGAGGCGCTGAACGTCGTGTTCGAGGAGGACGCCGAGGGGCGCGCGTGGCAACGCCCCCGCGACGACAGGTCGTGGCCGGTGCACCTGGTCGACACCAGCGCCGAGGCGGACCCGCTCGCCGCCGCCCTGGCCTGGATGCGCGCGGACCTCGACAACCCCGTCGACCTGCGCAAGGACCTGCTGTTCGGGCAGGCGTTCCTCCGGCTCGGCCCGGACCACCTCCTCTGGTACCAGCGCGTGCACCACATCGCCCTGGACGGGTACGGGCTGTCCCTCGTCGCCCGCCGGGTGGCCGAGCTCTACACCGCGTCCGTCGAGGGGCGGGAGGCGCCGCCCCGGACCTTCGGGTCGCTCGCCGCCGTCGTCGACGAGGACCGGGCCTGGGCCGACTCGGACAGGTACGCCGCCGCGCGCGAGCACTGGACGTCCCGGGCGGCGGGCAGGCCGGCGCCGGTGGTGCTGGCCCGCCGCAGCGGGAAGCTGGCGCGGAGGGTGCTCCGCGCCACCGCGGACCTCGACAGCGCCGGCATCGCCGCGCTGAAGGCGGTCGCCAAGGCCAGCGGAACCACGTGGAGCGAGACGGTCGTCGCGGCCTTCGCCGCGTACCTGCACCGGATGACCGGCGCGGACGAGCTCACGCTCGCGCTGCCGGTCATGTCGCGGCTCGGCTCGGTGTCGCTGCGGGTGCCGTGCATGGTGACCAACGTCGTGCCGCTGTGGGTCCGCGTCGAGCCCACCGACACGCTGGCGGGCCTCGCCGCGCAGGTCGCGGCGGAGCTGCGGGCCGGGCGTCCGCACCTGCGCTACCGCTACGAGCAACTGCGCCGCGACCTCAGGATGGTCGCCAGCGAGCGCAAGCTGTTCGGGCCGTCGGTCAACATCATGCCGTTCGACTACGGCCTGCGTTTCGCCGGGCACCGGGGCGTCGTGCACAACGTCAGCGCCGGGCTCGTCGAGGACCTGGTCGTCCACGTGTACGACCGCGGGGACGGCAGCGGCCTGCGGATCGTCCTGGACGCGAACCCCAACTGCTACGACGACGCGGAGCTCACCGGTCACCTGACCCGGTTCCTGGCCTTCCTCCGCCGCGTGACCGACGCCGCCGACACGCCGGTCGCCGACGTCGACCTGCTCCTGGACGGCGAGCGCAGGCTGCTGCTGGAGGAGTGGAACGACACGGCCCGGCCCCTGCCGGCGGTGACCGTGCCCGCGCTGTTCGCGGCACAGGCCGCCGCGACCCCGGACCGTACGGCGCTGGTGGCCGGCGACGCCACGCTGACCTTCGCCGAGCTCGACCGCCGCGCCGACCGCCTCGCCCGCCTGCTCGTCGCCCGGGGGGCGGGCCCCGACCGGCACGTGGGGCTCCTGCTGCCCCGCACCTCGGAGGCGGTCGTGGGGCTGCTCGCCGTGCTCAAGGCCGGCGCCGCGTACGTGCCCGTCGACCCGGACCTGCCCGCCCGGCGGGTCGCGGCGATGCTCGCCGACAGCGCGCCCGTCGTGCTGCTCGCCACCGAGGCGCTCTGGGCCGGCCACCGGCAGGCGGACGTGCCGGTCCTGCTCGTGGACGCCCCCGCCACCGTCGCGGAGCTGGCCGCGGCGCCCGACTCGCCCGTGCCGGACACCGACCTCGCGCCCGAGCACGCGGCCTGCCTCATCTACACGTCCGGCTCCACCGGCGTCCCGAAGGGCGTCGTGGTCGAGCACCGCGGCCTGGTCAACCTCTTCCACCACCACCGCGACACGATGATCCGGCCGGCGGCCGGCGGCCGGGTGTGCCGGGCCGCGCTGTCCGCGTCGCTGTCGTTCGACACGTCGTGGGAGGGACTGCTGTGGCTGCTCGACGGCCACGAGCTGCACTTCGTCGACGACGACCGGCGCCGCGACCCCGCCGCGATGCTCGACTACGTCGACCGGCACGAAATCGACTTCATGGACATCACCCCCACGTACGCCGAGGAACTGGTGGCGAACGGGTTCCTCGACGCCGGCCGGCACCGGCCCGCCGTGCTCGCCCTCGGCGGCGAGGCCACCGGCCCCGCGCTCTGGACGGCGCTGCGCGACGCCGGCATGACCGTCTACAACCTGTACGGCCCCACCGAGTGCACGGTCGACACCCTCTGGTGCCAGCTCGCGGAGAGCGCCGAGCCGATCGTGGGCCGGCCGCTCACCAACACCAGGGCGTACGTGCTGGACCCGGCGCGCAGGCTCGTGCCGCCCGGCACGGTGGGGGAGCTGTACTTCGCCGGGGCGCCGGTGGCGCGCGGCTACCACGACCGGCCGGAGCAGACCGCCGAGCGGTTCGTGGCGGACCCGTTCGGGCCCCCGGGCAGCCGGATGTACCGCACCGGCGACCTCGCCCGCTGGCGGCGCGACGGCACGCTGGAGTTCCTCGGCCGCGCGGACGACCAGGTCAAGATCCGTGGTTTCCGCATCGAACCGGGGGAGATCGAGGCGGTCCTCCTCGCCCACCCCGTGGTCGCCCAGGCGGCGGTGGTGCCGCGCGAGGACGCGCCGGGTCAGGTGCGGCTCGTCGGCTACGTCGTGCCGGCCGGCGACGCCGCGCCGGAGCCCGCCGCGCTGCGGCAGTTCGTGGCGGAGCGGCTGCCCGACTACATGGTGCCGCCCGCGTTCGTCGCGCTGGAGGCGATCCCGCGTACCACGAACGGCAAGCTCGACCGCGCGGCGCTGCCCGCGCCGGACCTGACCGCGACGGTCGGCGGCCGCGCGCCGCGCGACCACCGCGAGGCCGTCCTGTGTGGTCTCTTCGCCGACCTGCTCGGCCTGCCCGAGGTCGGCATCGACGACGATTTCTTCTCGCTCGGCGGGCACTCCCTGCTCGTCGCCCGGCTGATGGGGCGGGTGCGCGCGGAGTTCGGCGTGGAGATCAGCATCCGGACGGTGTTCGAGGCGCCGACCGTCGCGAAGCTCGCGCCGGCGCTCGCTACGGACACCGGCGGAGGCTCGACGGAGGTGCTGCTCCCGTTGCGGACGCGGGGGAGCGGGCCGCCGCTGTTCTGCGTCGCGCCGGCCACCGGGCTGGCGTGGGCGTACGCCGCGCTGCTGGCGAGCCTGCCCGACCGCCCGGTGTACGGGCTCCAGTCGGTCGCCGCCGGGCGGTGCGCGAGCGTCGCCGAGCTGGCCGCCGACCACGTGCGCCGCATCCGCGAGATCCAGCCCGCCGGGCCCTACCACCTGCTCGGCGCCTCGTTCGGCGGCCTGGTGGCCCACGAGATGGCCACGCAGCTCGCGGAGTCCGGCGAGTCGGTGGCCCTGCTCGCGCTGCTCGACTCGTACCCGGTCCCGGCCGCCTGGCGGGACCTGCCGCCGCCCGGCGAGCACGACGCCGCCGCCGCGGTGCTCGGCCAGGCCGCGCTGGGCGGCCTCGACGAGGCGCAGCGTCGCCTCGCGTACGACGCCTTCGCGCGCAACTCCCGGCTCGCCGCCGACTGGACGCCCCGGCGCCTCACCGGCGACGTGCTGGTGGTCGAGGCGACCGAGGGCAAGACACCGGACTGGCCCGGCCCGCAGAGCTGGGAGCCGCACGTCGACGGGCGCATCGACGTGCACCGGCTGGACTGCACCCACGACGGCATGCTCGCCGCCGGTCCCCTGGCGCGGGTCGGCGCCGTACTCCCACCTGTCGGCGACCTTCGGAGGGCAGCATGAGCGAACGGCGCGAGTGGCTAGGACTCGGCGCGGTCCTCGCCGCGACGTTCATGACGCAGGTGGACGGGTTCGTCGTCAACGTGGCGAGCCCGTCCATCCAGCGCGACCTCGGCGCGGGCTTCGACCAGATCCAGTTCGTCGGCGCGGCGTACGTGATCGCGTTCGGGGCCCTGATGGTCACCGGCGCGCGGCTCGGCGACCGGATGGGGCACCGCACCGTGTTCCTGTGGGGTGTCGCCGGCTTCACGCTCACCTCGCTGCTGTGCGGCATCGCACCGGACGCCGACCTGCTCATCGTGGCCCGGTTCCTGCAGGGCGCCGCGGCGGCGTTCATGGCCCCCCAGGTGCTCGCGATCATCCGGGCCACCGTGCAGGACCCGGACCGGCTCGCGCGGGCCATCAGCGTCTACGGCGTCGTGATCGGCCTGGGCGTGATCAGCGGCATCGCGGGCGGCGGTCTCATCGTCGAGGCGGACATCGCGGGCCTCGGCTGGCGGCCGGCGCTGCTCGTCAACGTGCCCGTCGGGATCGCGATCCTGGCGATGGGCGGGATCCTGCCGCGTACCGTGCCGAAGGCGCCGCACCGGCTCGACCTCGCGGGCGCGGCGCTCACCATCGTGGCGGCGCCCGCCCTGCTCGTGCCCCTGGTCTTCGGGCCGGGCGGCCCGGCGTGGCTGTGGCTCGGGGTGCCGGTCGCGCTCGCCGTCTCCGTCGTGCTCGTGAACCAGCAGCGGCGCCTGCACCGCGAGGGCGGCAACCCGTTGTTCCCGCCGCGGGTCGTCACCGCCCCCGGGATGCGGCTGTCCCTGCTGACCGTGCTGGCGCTGTTCGCCACGAACTCGGGGCTCTTCCTCGTGTTCACCTACTACCTGCAGACCGGGCTGCGCTTCACGCCGCTCACCGCGGCGCTGATGTTCGTGCCGCTCGGGATCGGCTTCTCGCTGGGTTCGGCGGCGAACCGGCGCGTGGGGCGCCTCGTGACGACGCCGACCCCGGTCTGGGGCTGCGGCCTGCTCGCCGCCGTCCTGCTGGCGAGCGCGGCGGTCGTCCAGGCGCCCGAGTCCGCGCAGGCGCCCATGCTCGTCGCGGTGGTCACGCTGGCCGGCTTCGGGCAGGGCCTGGTCGTCTCGCCTCTGGTGGCCGGGATCCTCGGCCGGGTCAAACCCGCCGAGGCGGGCGCGGCGTCCGGCATGGCGACCACCGTCACGCAGTTCGGTCTCGCGCTCGGGGTCGCGGTCGCCGGGGTCTGGTACCGCACCGTGCTCGGCGCGACGCCCGGCGACCCCGGCGTGCCCTTCGCCGACCACGCGACGGCCTTCGCGGCCACCGCGCTCCTGCTCGCGGCCTCCGCGACCTGTGCCGGCCTGGTCAGTGTCCGTCTGCACCACCTGCCCGGGCCCACGGCCGCGGCAGCGGAACCGGATCCGGCGGCGGCGCCGACGCCCGTCGCCACGTCAACCGTTCGGAGGACCGGATGAATCTCAAGCGTTTTCCCCTCGCGGTGGCCGTCGCCGCCCTGCTGCTCACGACGGCCTGCACGGCGGCCAGGAGCGAGGCCGACCAGTCGAACGACCCGCCGAAGGCGGGCTACCCGGTGACGATCACCAACTGCGGCAAGGAGTACACCTACAAGAAGGCGCCCAGCCGCGTGGTCGTGATGAACGGCGGGTCGGTCGCGGAGGTCTCCGCGCTGCTGGAACTCGGCGTCGCCGACCGGATCGTCGCCAACGCGCAGTCCTACGGCGCCTCCGAGGTCGACGGCCGGGTCGACGCGATCAAGAAGCTGCCGACGGGCAACATCAAGCTCAACGACATGTCGGACATCCCGCGCGAGGCCATGATCGGGCTGACCCCCGACTTCGTGATCTCCACCTACGACGGGGGCTTCCGCGCCGAGGCCGGCTTCGCCACCCGTGACGACCTCGCCGCCGTCGGGGCCAACACGTACGCCCCGAAGAGCTCGTGCGGCGAGGTCGGCACGGTCTCGGGCACGCCGACCGTCGAGGACAGCTACGCGCTGCTGCGCGACCTCGGTGCCATCTTCGGGGTGTCCGAGCGCGCCGAGAAGATCATCGCCGACTCGAAGGCGCAGATCGCCGCCGTCGGGGCGAAGACCGCGAACCTGCCGAAGCAGAAGGTCATGCTGATCATCCCCGGCATGGCGATGGGCGGCGAGTTCAGCTCGGTCGGCGGCAACGGGATCTGGAACGACATCATGGCCAAGGCGGGCGCGGTGAACGCCTTCGAGGGCGCCACCGACCAGATGTTCGCCAACCTCTCCCGCGAGCAGGTGGCCAAGGCCGACGTGGACGTCCTGCTCGTCGTGAACTACATGTCGAAGGATCCGGACGCGGACGCGAAGAAGCTGCTCGCCCAGTTCCCGCAGTGGGACGCGGCGAAGAACAACCGCTACGTCGTGCTGTCCGACTCGATCTACCTCGGCCCCAGCAACCACCTCGCGGTCTCCAAGATCGCGCAGGCCGCGCACCCCGAGGCGTTCTGAGCGCCATGACCACCTTGTCGCGTTCCACGAACGGCCGGGTGTCGGCCGCGCCGAAGCGCACCGTCACCCGGCCGGCCCCCCTGCACGGCGCGCCGCTCCCGCTGTGCCTGCTCGTGCTCGGCGTGCTGCTGGTCGTCCTGATCCTCGTCGCGGCGGCCGTCGGGTCGGTGCACGTCTCCGTCGGCGACACCGGCCGGATCGTCTGGGCGCACCTGACCGGGGCCACCCCCGCGGTGGACCCGGCGCACGACCAGATCGTCTGGACCTTCCGGATCCCCCGGGTGCTGCTGGCGGCGCTCTGCGGCGCCGGGCTCGCGGTCGCGGGCGTCGTCCTGCAGGCCCTCGTGGCCAACCCGCTCGCCGACCCCTTCATCCTCGGGGTGTCGGCGGGCGGCTCGGTCGGCGCCGTCACCGTGATGGCACTGGGCGCGGGGACGCTCGGTGGACTCGGCGTGTCGGGCGCGGCGTTCGTCGGCGCGATGCTGGCGGTGGCGCTGGTGTTCACCCTCGGCCAGCAGAGCGGGCGGCTCAACCCGGTCCGGCTCGTGCTCGCGGGGGTCGCGATCAGCTACGTCTTCACGTCGATCACGAGCCTGCTGCAGTTGCAGACGACGCCCAACAACATGCGCCAGATCATGTTCTGGCTGCTCGGCAGCGTCGCGGGTGCCCGCTGGGAGCAGCTCCAGGTCGCGGGCGTGGTCGTCCTCGCCGTCACCGTGCTGCTGACCCTGTACGCCCGGCAGTTCAACGCGCTGGTCACCGGCGACGAGTCGGCGACCGCCCTCGGGATCGACGTCAAGCGACTGCGGATCGTGTCGATCGTCCTGACGTCGCTGCTCGCGGGCGTGCTCATCGCCGTGGCCGGCGGCATCGGCTTCGTCGGGCTGATGGTGCCGCACCTGGTGCGCCTCGCGTTCGGCGTGGACCACCGGCGGGTCCTGCCCCTCGCGGCGCTCGTCGGCGCGGTCTACCTCGTGATCGTCGACCTGCTGTGCCGGACGGTCGACCCGCCGAACGAACTGCCCCTCAACATCCTGACCGCCCTCTTCGGCGCACCGTTCTTCATCTGGCTGATGCGCCGGGATAGGAGCCTGTCCCACTCATGAAGCTTCAGGTGCAGCAGGTGTGCGTCTCCATCGGCAGTAAACCGATCCTCCGCGACGTCAACCTGGACGTCGCGCCCGGCGAGGTCGTCGGCCTGATCGGCCCCAACGGCAGCGGCAAGTCCACGCTCCTGCGGACGATCTACCGGTCGGTCCGCCCGACCGGCGGCCGGGTGCTCCTCGGCGACGAGGACGTCTGGTCGCTGTCGGCCCGGGCAGCCGCGCGGCGGACCGCCGCCGTGCTGCAGAACAGCCCCACGCCGCCGGGGCTGACCGTGCAGGAGGTCGCCGCGCTGGGGCGGACGCCGCACAAGGGGGTGTTCGACCGCGAGACCCCCGAGGACCACGACATCGTCGTCGACGCGTTGACGCGCACCGGGATGCTGGAGCACGCGGACCGGATCTACGGCTCGCTCTCCGGCGGCGAGAAGCAGCGGGTGCTGCTCGCCAGGGCGCTCGCCCAGCAGCCGCAGCTCCTGGTGCTCGACGAGCCGACCAACCACCTGGACATCCGGGCCCGGTTCGAGCTGTTGGAGCTGGTGCACACGCTGGGCGTCACCACGCTGGCGGTGCTGCACGACCTGGACCTCGCGGTGCGCAGCTGCCACCGCCTCGTCGTGCTGGACCGCGGGGAGGTGGTCGCGGTGGGGCCGGTGCTGGAGGCGCTCACGCCCCAGGTGCTCTCCGGGGTCTTCGGGGTCACCGCCGAGACGGAACGGCACGACGACGGGGTCGTCCGCGTCACGTACGGTGCCCGGCCGCTGGCCACGACAAGCTGAGCCGGGGATGAGGCGGACGTGCAAGCCGCCCGGCCGGGTCCGGCCGGGCGGCGCGGCGACGGGCGGC
>NZ_JBFABB010000108.1:0-23619 GCF_040640035.1 Micromonospora sp. NPDC023633
GTCCGGGCCCGCGCCGCCCGGCCCCAGGAACTGCACTGCGACGCCGGGCAGCCCGGCGGCCAGCTCCGGGCCGAGGCCGGCCGGGTCCCGGGCGTCGTAGACGAACGCGTCGGGGCGGGCCAGCCGGACGAACTCGGTCACCTCCCGCCGGGAGGTGACCGGGGCGATCCACATCGTCCGGCAGCCCAGCAGGTGCAGGGCGAGCTGCACCAGCGGCCCCTCCACCGGGTTGCCGAGCGCGAGCAGCACCGCGTGCCCCGGCCGTACGCCGTGCCCGCGCAGCGCCGCCGCCAGCCCGCGCACCTGCGCGGCGACGTCGGCGTAGCTGAGCCGGCGTCCGTCCCCGACCAGCGCCTCCCGGTCGCCGAAGCCCGCGAACAGCTCCAGCGCCCGGTGCACGTAGCCGGCCCGTCGCTCCGGTCGGTCGGTCATCCGACAGCCCCCTCGCGCAGAAGTGTGGCCGTGCCCCGGGCAGCCCGGGACGGCCGGCGGCCGGGCGACCGCACCGCCGCCGTCCGTGAGCGTAGGTACCACCGGCTGTCACCGGACAGAGCCTGAACGGCGCTCCGGACGGACCGGAGGACATTTGATCACGTCGATCAGGTTGATTGACGGTCGCGAAACGGGGCGGCTAGGTTTCTGGACCATCGTCCAGGCGGTGCCGTCAGTGGATGGCCCTGGGCTGCCAACGATGGAGGTTCAATGTCGACCCCGAAGAGATGGCATGTCATCGCGTCCGCGGCCACCCTGCTCGTCGCCGGCACCCCGGCGATGGTGGCCAGCGCCGGCCCGTCGGACGCCGAGGCGTTCCGCCACCAGCGGGCGGTCTGGGCCGGCAGCTGGGCGGCCGCGGTCACCCGGGGCAACGCGACCGGCCTGACCAACAACGGCCTCAACGACCAGAGCGTCCGGATGGTCGTGCACACCACGGTGGGCGGACCGCAGTTCCGGGTGCGACTGAGCAACATGTACGGCGAGCAGGCCGTCAAGGTCGGCCGCGCCACCGTCGCGAAGCCGAACACCGCGACCCCCGACGACCTGTCCGACATCGACACCTCGACCCTGCGGACGCTGACCTTCGGCGGCGCCACCTCGGCCACCATGAACCGGGGCGCCGAGCTGGTCAGCGACCCCGTCGCGCTGCCGGTCGGCGACCAGCAGGACCTGGTGCTGACGGTGCACTTCCCGACCCCGACCGGGCCGGTGACCTTCCACGGCCAGTCCCGGCAGACCAACTTCATCGGCGCCACGGACCTCACCTCCGCCGCCGGAGGGGCCGGGTTCACGATCCGGCCCAACTGCTGCTGGTTCTTCCTGTCCGGCATCGACGTGCAGCGCCGGCACAGCCCCGGCTCGGTGGTGGTCTTCGGCGACTCCATCGCCGACGGCAACGGCAGCACCGTCAACGCCAACAAGCGCTGGCCCGACCTGCTCGCCGACCGGCTCCTCGACGCCCGCCCGGACGTCCGCACCCCGGGCGTGCTCAACCTCAGCCTCGCCGGCAACCGGCTCAACCACGAGGGCCCCGAGCCCGGGGCGGGCGGCTTCCCCGGTTACCACGAACTCGGCCCCAACGCCCTGGCCCGGCTCGACGAGGACGTCTTCGCGCAGACCGACGCCCGGACCGTGATCACCCACCTCGGCATCAACGACATCTGGATGTCGGGCGACTCCGCCGAGCAGATCATCGCCTCGCTGCGGCAGGTCAACCAGCAGGTGAAGGCGCGCGGCCTGCGCAGCCTGGTGTCGACGCTCACCCCGTACGAGGGGCACGGCAACCCGGGGGTCTGGACGCCCGAGAAGGAGGCCACCCGGCAGGCCGTGAACGCGTACCTGCGCGGCAGCGACGAGTTCGACGGGCTGCTCGACTTCGACCGGGTGCTGCGCGATCCGGCGCAGCCGAGCCGACTGCTGCCCGCGTACGACTCGGGGGACCACATCCACCCGAACGACGCCGGCAACCAGGCGCTGGCGGACGCCGTGCCGCTGCGACTGCTGGGCCTGTGACCTCGGCGCGGGCGGCGGGCGATCCCGCCGCCCGCCGCACCGTCGATGGGGGAGACCGCACGAGGATGGACGTCACCCAGCTGCTGACCCGGCTCTACAGCGACGAGGGCCGGCAGGACCCGTACCCCTGCTACGCCGCCCTGCACGCTCTGGGACCGGTCAGCCCGGTGCCGGCGCGCGCCGAGCACCGCTCGGTCGACGCCGTCGCCGTCGGCTACGACCTGGTCAGCCAGGTGCTGCGCGACCCGCAGTGGTACAAGCAGGCCCCGCCGGGCTGGCAGGAGCAGGAGGTGCTGCGCACCCTGCAGACCTCGATGATGTTCGTCAACCCGCCGGAGCACACCCGGATGCGGGCGGTGTTCGCGAAGACGTTCACGCCGCGCCGGCTGGGCGCGCTGGAGCCGACCGTGCACCGGGTCGTCGACGGGCTGCTGGACCGGATGGCCGACGCCGGGGACGCCGCCCTCGACTTCGTCGCGGAGTTCGCGTACCCGCTGCCGGCCCTGGTGATGGCGGAGTTCATCGGCATTCCCGCCGGGGAG
This sequence comes from Micromonospora sp. NPDC023633, assembly GCF_040640035.1. Classification (NCBI taxonomy): domain Bacteria; kingdom Bacillati; phylum Actinomycetota; class Actinomycetes; order Micromonosporales; family Micromonosporaceae; genus Micromonospora; species Micromonospora sp. NPDC023633. The sequence goes on from NZ_JBFABB010000108.1 coordinate 2,550, forward strand.
CTGGACTTCTACCGGCAGCGGGTGGAGCGGATCGACGACTTCCTGGACGTGGCGGGCAAGACCCCGCAACGCCTCGCCGCCGCCAACACCGCCGCCGCCGAGCTGCGGGACTTCTACGCGGAGCTGATCGCGCACCGGCGCCGGCGGCCGGCTGAGGACCTGATCAGCGCGCTGGTGGAGGCGGTCGACTCCGGCGACGTGGAGCTGACCGCCGACGAGCTGGTCAGCAACCTGATCGTGCTGTTCAACGCCGCCTTCGTCACCACCGTCTACATGTTCGGCAACGGGCTGCCGCTGCTGCTGGCCCACCCCGACGTGGCCGCCGCGCTGCCCGGCGACGACGCGCTGACCCGGGGCGCGGTCGACGAGATCCTGCGGCTGGAGGCCCCCGTGCACTTCCTGGCCCGGGCCGCGCCCCGCGACACCGAGGTCGGCGGGGTGCCGGTCGGGCGGGACCGCAACGTGCTGCTGATCCTCGCCGCCGCCAACCGCGACCCGGCCCGCTTTTCCGATCCGGACCGCTTCGACCCGCGCCGGAGCGGACCGCCGTCGCTGGCCTTCGGCGCCGGCCTGCACTTCTGCCTCGGCGCCGCGGTGTCCCGGCTGGAGGGCCGGCTCGCGCTGCCCAGGCTGCTGGCCCGCTTCCCCGGGCTCACCGTCGCCGAGGCGCCGACGTACAGCGGCAGCCTCTTCCTGCGCGGCGTCGACAAGCTGGCCGTGCACACCCGAGGAGGGCCCGCGTGAGTGTCCATCCGCAGGTGGCGGCATACCGGGCCGCCCGCGAGGCGGCCGGCACCCCGCCGCTCTACACCCAGACCCTGGCCGAGGCCCGCGCCGCCGACCTCGCCGCGATCCGCGCCGGCGGCGGCGCGGTCGAGCCGGTGCACGAGGTACGCGACACGAGCGTGCCCGGCCCGGCGGGCGACCTGCCGGTGCGGATCCACCGACCGGCGGGGGAGGGGCCACTGCCCACCCTCGTCTACTTCTTCGGCGGCGGCTGGACGCTGGGCAGCGTCGACACCGCCGACGGCATCTGCCGGCGGCTGGCGAACGCGGTGCCCTGCCAGGTGGTCACCGTCGGCTACCGGCTGGCCCCGGAGCACCCCTTCCCCGCCGCCGTGCACGACTGCCACGCGGCCACGCGGTGGTTCGCCACGCACCCGGAGGAGTTCGGCGTCGACCCGCGGCGCGTGGCGGTCGGCGGCGACAGCGCCGGCGGTAACCTCGCCGCCGCCGTCACCCTGCTGGCCCGCGAGCGCGGCGGGCCCCGGCTCGCCGCCCAGCTGCTGGTGTACCCGAACACCGACCAGACCGGCGAACCCGACGGCGACGGCGAGGACCCGCTGCTGTTCAACCGCCGCTCGGTCGCCTGGTACCGGGGCCACTACCTCGCCGACCCCGCCGACGCGCGGCACCCGTTGGCGTCGCCGCTGCTCGCCGCGGACCTGACCGGCCTGCCGCCGGCGCTGGTGATCACCGCCGAGCACGACCCGCTGCGTGCCGAGGGGGAGCGGTACGCGCAGCGGCTGCGCGACGCCGGGGTGCCCACCACCCACACCCGGTACGCGGGCATGATCCACGGCTTCTTCGCCATGCCCGGGGCGTTCGACGACGGCCGGCGCGCCCAGGACCAGGCCGCCGCGTTCCTGCGCGGTCGGTTCGGTGCGACGGGCGACGGCGCGGCGGCCACCGGTGCGACGGGCGACGGCGCGGCGGCCAGCGGACCGGCCGGCGGCGGGGCGACCGCCAGCGGGGCGGTGGCGGTGGGAAGGGAGACTGGCGATGGTTGAGGGCGTGCTGCCGAAGTCGGACCTGCCGGTGGCGGAGCCGTCGCCGGCCAGCCTGGCCGACTTCGCCGGGCCGGCCCGGGCGGTGCTGCCGCCCGACGTGTGGGACTACGTCGACGGCGGCAGCGGCGCCGAGACCACGCTCGCCGCCAACCGCCGCGCGCTGGACCGGGTGGCCATGCTGCCCCGGGTGCTGCGCGGCGTGCACACTCCCCGCACCGAGGCGCGGCTGCTCGGCACCTCGTACGCGATGCCGGTGGCCGTGGCGCCGATGGCGTACCAACGGCTGGTGCACCCCGACGGGGAGCTGGCGCTGGCCGCCGCCGCGGGCGCGGCCGGCGTGCCGTACGTGGCGAGCACCCTGAGCAGCGTGCCCATCGAGCAGATCGCGCAGACCGGCGCCACGGTCTGGTTCCAGCTCTACTGGCTGCGCGACCGGGGTCTGGTCGCCGACCTGCTGGAGCGGGCGCACGCGGCGGGCTGCACCGCGCTGACGGTCACAGTGGACGTGCCGATCCTCGGCCCGCGGCGGCGCGACGTGCGCAACGCGTTCGCCATCCCGCCGCACGTCGTGGCGGCCAACCTGCCGGCCGGCCGGGACGACCTCGCGCACACCGCCACCCCCGGGGTCTCCGCCATCGCCGCGCACACCGGCGATGTCTTCGCGCCCGCGCTGACCTGGGCGGACCTGGAGTGGCTGCGCGGCCGTACCGCCCTGCCGCTGGTGGTGAAGGGCGTGCTGGACCCGCGCGACGCGGAGCTGGCGGTGGCCGCCGGCGCGGACGCCGTGGTGGTCTCCAACCACGGCGGCCGGCAGCTCGACGGCGCGCCGGCCACCGCCACCGTGCTGCCGGAGGTGGTGGCGGCGGTGGCCGACCGGTGCGAGGTGCTGCTGGACAGCGGCGTGCGCGACGGCGTCGACGTGCTGCGCGCGCTCGCCCTCGGCGCGCGCGGCGTCCTGGTCGGGCGACCGATGCTGTGGGCGCTCGCGGCCGGCGGCCGGGCCGGGGCGCGGACGGCGCTGGCGCTGCTGGCCGGCGAGTTCCGCGACGCCCTGGCGCTGGCCGGCTGCGCCGATGCGGAGGCCGCCCGCGAGCTGCGCGTGCTGAGGGAGGGCTGAGCGGTGGCCGATACGGTGGACCTGCACGTCGCCGACCTGCACCCGGCGGTCGACGATCCCGCGCTGAACTCCATGAACTTCCTCAACGAGGTGGCCCAGCACTACCCCGACGCGGTGTCGCTGGCGGCCGGCCGGCCGTACGAGGAGTTCTTCGACGTCGCGGCGCTGCACCGGCACCTGGAGACGTTCCGCCGGCACCTGGCCGACGACCTCGGGCAGAGCCCCGCACAGGTGCACCGGACGCTGTTCCAGTACGGCCGCACCAAGGGCATCGCGCACCACCTCGTCGCCCGCAACCTCGCCGTCGACGAGGGCGTCACGGTCGACCCGGAGGCGATCGTGGTGACCGTCGGCTGCCAGGAGGCGATGTTCCTGGTGCTGCGGGCGCTGCGGGCCGACCCGCGCGACGTGCTGCTCGCCGTCGCGCCGACGTACGTGGGGCTGACCGGCGCCGCCCGGCTGCTGGACCTGCCGGTGCGGCCGGTGCGGGGCGGCCCGGCCGGCATCGACCTCGCCGACCTGCGCGAGCAGGTGCGCCTGGCCCGGGCGGCGGGGCTGCGCCCACGCGCCTGCTACGTGATGCCGGACTTCGCCAACCCGTCCGGGACCAGCATCGGCCTGGCCGACCGGCGGCGGCTGCTCGACCTGGCCGCCGAGGAGGACCTGCTGCTGCTGGAGGACAACCCGTACGGTCTCTTCCCCGCCGGGGACGCCGGGCGGCTGCCCACGCTCAAGGCGCTGGACACCGCGCGGCGGGTGGTCTACCTGGGCTCGTTCGCCAAGACGGTGCTGCCCGGCGCCCGGGTGGGCTACGTGGTCGCCGACCAGCGCGTCGCCGGCGCCGACGGCACGGTGGGCCTGCTCGCCGATCAGCTCGCCAAGATCAAGAGCATGGTCACGGTGAACACCTCGGCGATCGCCCAGGCGGTGGTCGGCGGGGCGCTGCTGGAGCACGGGTGCAGCCTCGTGGCGGCCACCGTCCGGGAACGGGCCGCGTACGGCCGCAACCTGCGCCACCTGGTCGACGGCCTGGCCCGGCGCTTCCCGGCGGAGACCTCGCCGGTGCGGTGGACCGTGCCGGCCGGCGGGTTCTTCGTCGTGGTCACCGTGCCGTTCGCCGTCGACGACGCCCTGCTGCACCGCTCCGCCCGCGAGTACGGGCTGCTCTGGACGCCGATGGCGCACTTCTACGACGACGGCGCCCCGGTCGACGCGCTGCGGCTGTCGGTCAGCGCGGTCACCCCGGAGCAGATCGACCTCGGGCTGGACCGGCTGGCCGCGCTGGTCGCCGACGAGACGGCCCGACGGGCGGCGACCGCCGGCGTGGGATGACACACCGCGTTCACCGCACGGCAAAGCGCGACTGCCCGTGTTCCGCCGTCCTGGGTGGACACTCATAATGGACGCCATGGTCGCCTGGGAGTACGCGTTGCTGGTCCGCCGTTATCAGGGGCAGGGCCGCAACTTCCATGTCAGCTTCATCTGGTACGGCCCGGACGGGTCGCGCCGGGACATCACCGCGTACGGCGACACGGCGATCGCGCACCTCAACCGGGCCGGCCGGGAGGGCTGGGAACTGGTCTCCGCCGCCGAGGACGTGAACAACGTCCAGGGCAGCACCGAGGTGCACCGCTACCACCTGAAGCGGCCCGTCGCCTGAGGCCCGGCCCGTCCCCTTCTGCCCGCCGCCCCGGGTTCGGCCCCGGCTCCGACCGTCGCGGCGCCGGTTCGTGCCACGCCGCCGCCCGTCGGCGGCGTGCCGGGCGCGCGGCGGCTGTTGCTAGCGTTTCCTCCCGCCGCCGCTGACCGGTCGCCCGCCCGGGGTACCGGCGCCGCGCGGCGGGAGGAGGAGCCGTGTCGGGAGGAGGAGCCGTGTCGGCAGCAGGAGACGCGGCGCGGCCGGCGGCCGGGTCACCCCGGTTCGTCGTCGGCGTCGACTTCGGCACCCTCTCCGGCCGGGCGGTCGTGGTCGACGTCGCCGACGGCACCGTGCGGGGCGAGGCCGTCCACGCGTACCGGCACGGGGTGATCACCGAGCGGCTGCCCGACGGGACGCCGCTGCCGCCGGACTGGGCGTTGCAGCACCCCGACGACCACCGCGAGGTGCTCCGCGTCGCGGTGCCCGCCGCGCTGCGCGCCGCCGGGGTCCGGCCCGAGGACGTGTGCGGCGTCGGCGTCGACGCCACCTCCTGCACGATGCTGCCCACCCTCGCCGACGGCACACCGCTCTGCGAGCTGCCCGACCTGGCCGGCCGGCCGCACGCGTACCCGAAGCTGTGGAAGCACCACGCCGCCCAGCGGCAGGCCGCCCGGATCAACGACGTCGCCGCCGCGCGCGGCGAGCGCTGGCTGCCCCGCTACGGCGGCCGGGTCTCCGCCGAGTGGCAGCTCGCCAAGGCGCTGGAGGTGCTGGAGGAGGACCCGGCGGTCTTCGACCGGGCGGAGCGGTTCATCGAGGCCGCGGACTGGCTGGTCTGGCAGCTCTGCGGCCGGGAGACCCGCAACGTCTCCGCCGCGGGCTACAAGGGGCTGCGGCAGGACGGGCGGTACCCGTCGGCGGAGTTCCTGCGCGCCCTGCACCCCCGCCTCGACGGGTTGCTGCCCCGCGTCGACGGCCCGTTCGTGCCGGCGGGCGCCCGGGCCGGCGGGCTGACCGCCGCAGCCGCCGCGTGGACCGGGCTGCCGGTCGGGACCGCCGTCGCGGCGGGCGCCATCGACGCGCACGTCACCGCCGCCGCGGCCCGCGCGGTCGAGCCCGGCCGGATGCTCGCGGTGCTCGGCACCTCCACCTGCCTGATCATGAACGCGCAGACGTACCGCGAGGTGCCCGGCGTCTGCGGCGTGGTCGACGGCGGCGTCACCACCGGGGCGTGGGGCTACGAGGCGGGACAGAGCGGGGTCGGCGACATCTTCGCCTGGTACGCCCGCAACGCCCTGCCGGCCGGCTACGCCGACGAGGCGCGCCGCCGGGGGCTGAGCCCGTACGAGCTGCTGGACACCCTCGCCGCGGACCAGCCGGTGGGCGGGCACGGGCTGCTGGCCCTGGACTGGCACAGCGGCAACCGCTCGGTGCTGATGGACCACGAGCTGAGCGGCGTGCTCGTCGGACTGACCCTGGCTACCCGGCCGGAGGAGATCTGGCGGGCGCTGCTGGAGGCCACCGCCTTCGGCGCCCGGACCGTCGTCGACGCGTTCACCGCCGCCGGGGTGGCCGTCGACGAGCTGACCGTGGCCGGCGGGCTGACCCGCAACCGGCTGCTGCTGCGGATCTACGCCGACGTGCTCGGCCGGCCGCTGCACGTCGTCGACTCCGCGCACCCGGCGGCGCTGGGCGCGGCCATCCACGCGGCGGTCGCCGCCGGGGCGTACCCGGACGTGCCGGCCGCCTCGGCGGCGATGGGCGCCGCCCGGCGCGAGACCTGGCACCCCGACCCGGCCCGGGCGGCGGCCTACGACGAGCTGTACGCCGAGTACCGCGCCCTGCACGACCACTTCGGCCGGGGCGGCACCGACGTCCTGCACCGCCTCCGCGCCCTCCGCCACCGCCCCCACTGACGCTCCCCGAGCCCTCAGCCCCCCGGCGCGTCGATCTTGCAGTTGTGGTGGGCCGCATACCGGCATCAGAGCGGATGAACGGGGCACCAGAACTGGATGATCGACGCCGGCCCGTGGCGGGCGGCGGGGGAGGGTGGGGACAGGGACGCCCCCGCTCGGTCGGGCCGGGCGGGGGCGTCGGGGTGGGGCGGTCAGCCGAGGTCGACGGCCGGGTAGAGCGGGAAGCCGGTCAGCAGGTCGCTGGCCTGCTTGCCGACCCGGTCGGCGACGGCCGGGTCGAGGACGTACTTGGCCTTGGACGGGGTTCCGTCCGGGTTCGCGCCCGGCTTGGTCTGGCTGAGCACGGTGTGGATCAGCTCGGCCGTCTCGTCCATCTGCGCGGTGCCCAGCCCCCGGCTGGTCAGCGCCGGGGTGCCGACCCGGATGCCCGAGGTGTACCAGGCGCCGTTCGGGTCCTGGGGCACGGAGTTGCGGTTGGTGACGATGCCCGAGTCGAGCAGCGCCTGCTCGGCCTGCCGGCCGGTCAGCCCGTAGCCGGAGACGTCGATCAGCACCAGGTGGTTGTCGGTGCCGCCGGTGACCAGCTTGCCGCCGCGCCGCAGCAGCCCCTCGGCGAGCGCCTGGGCGTTGTCGACGATCCGCTGGGCGTAGTCGGCGAAGTCGGGGCGGCGGGCCTCGGCGAGGGCGACGGCCTTGGCGGCCATCACGTGCGGCAGCGGGCCGCCGAGCACCATCGGGCAGCCCCGGTCGACCTGGTCGGCCAGCTCGGGCTGGCAGAGCACCATGCCGCCGCGCGGACCGCGCAGCGACTTGTGCGTGGTGGTGGTGACGATGTGCGCGTGCGGCACCGGGTCGAAGTCGCCGGTGAAGACCTTCCCGGCGACCAGGCCCGCGAAGTGCGCCATGTCGACCATGAAGGTGGCGCCGACGGAGTCGGCGATCTCCCGCATGATCCGGAAGTTGACCTTCCGCGGGTACGCCGAGTAGCCGGCGACCAGGATCAGCGGCTTGAACTCACGGGCCGCCTCGGCGACCTTGTCGTAGTCCACGAGGCCGGTGACCGGGTCGGTGCCGTAGCTGCGCTGGTCGAACATCTTGCCGGAGATGTTCGGCCGGAACCCGTGGGTGAGGTGGCCGCCGGCGTCCAGCGACATGCCGAGCATCCGCTGGTTGCCCAGCTCCCGGCGCAGCGCGAACCAGTCCGCCTCGGTGAGGTCGTTGACCTGCCGCACCTGGGCCTTCTTCAGCGCGGGCGACTCGACGCGGTCGGCCAGGATCGCCCAGAACGCGACCAGGTTGGCGTCGATCCCGGAGTGCGGCTGCACGTACGCGTGGGCGGCGCCGAACAGCTCCCGGGCGTGCTCGGCGGCGAGCGCCTCGACGGTGTCGACGTTCTGGCAGCCCGCGTAGAAGCGGCGGCCGACGGTGCCCTCGGCGTACTTGTCGCTGAACCAGTTTCCCATGGTCAGCAGGGTCGCGGGGGAGGCGTAGTTCTCGCTGGCGATGAGCTTGAGCGACTCGCGCTGGTCGGCGAGCTCGGCGCCGATGGCGTCGGCCACCCGCGGCTCGACGGCGCGGATCACCTCGAGGGCGCTGCGGAAGGCGGTGGATTCGGCGTTCAGCGACATGCGACCTCCAGTGACGTGCGGAAGGCCCAGGCGCTCGGCATGCGTCCTCGTGACGGGACCGCTTCCCGATGGTTCTCCATCCCAACGCGCCAGTCACGGCCCGTGCCGATCCTACCGGGTCGGCCCCGGCGGTTCCCGGCCCACCTCGACCCGGCGGTGCCCACCGGCGGGTCGAGGTGGGCGGGCGCTGCGCAACGAGCTGAAGGACAGCGGGGTGACGGTGACCTCGCTGATGCCGGGGCCGACCGACACGGAGTTCTTCACCCGTGCCGAGATGGAGGACACCCGGGTCGGCTCGGGGCGTAAGGACGACCCGCGCACCGTGGCCGAGCAGGGCTTCGCGGCGATGCTGCGGGGCGCCAGACGGTGACCGCGGGCTCGCTGCTCAACAGGGTGCAGACCGCCGCCGGCAAGATCGTCCCGGACAAGCTCAAGGCGGCGCAGCACCGCAGGATGGCCGAGCCGGGTTCGGGCACCTGAGCCCGTCGCGGCGCCGGCGGAAGGCCGCGGGACCGGCGAAAAGCGGTGCCCGTCTCGCGGCCGGGCGCGTCGCTGCCTAGGATCAGCGGCATGGCGGGGGAGGACGGCGAGGGCGGCAGCCTGCTCGCCATCAGCGACCTGCACGTCGGTCACCGGGGCAACCGGGAGGTGGTCGAGGGGCTGCGCCCCACCTCGCCGCGGGACTGGCTGCTGGTCGCCGGGGACGTGGGCGACACCGTGGCCGACGTCGAGTGGGCCCTCGGCCTGCTCAGCCGCCGGTTCGCGAAGGTGATCTGGGTGCCGGGCAACCACGAGCTGTGGACGCCGCCGGCCGACCCGGTGGCGCTGCGCGGCACCGCGCGCTACGCGTACCTGGTGGACGTCTGCCGGCGGTTGGGCGTGCTGACCCCGGAGGACCCGTACCCGGTGTGGCGGGGGGCGGGCGGGCCGGTGCTGGTGGCGCCGCTGTTCCTGCTCTACGACCACAGCTGGCGACCGGACGGCTTCGACACCCCCGAGGCGGCGCTGGCCGAGGCGTACCGGGTGGGGGTGGTGTGCACCGACGAGTTCCTGCTGCACCCCGACCCGTACCCGAGCCGGTCCGCGTGGTGCGCCGCCCGGGTCGCCGAGACCGCGCGCCGGCTCGCCGAGCGGGAGCCCGGGCTGCCGACGGTGCTGGTCAACCACTGGCCGCTGCTGCGCGAGCCGACCCGGGTGCTGCGCTACCCGATCTTCGCCCAGTGGTGCGGCACCGAGTCCACCGCCGACTGGCACCTGCGCTTCGACGCCGCCGCCGTGGTCTACGGTCACCTGCACATTCCCCGCACCACCTGGCACGACGGGGTGCGGTTCGAGGAGGTCTCGGTGGGCTACCCGCGGGAGTGGCGGCCCCGGGCCGCGCCCCCGGCGCTGCGGCGGATCCTGCCCGCGCCCCCGGGCACGACGACGGGCCCCGGCGCACCGGGGCCCGTGACATCCCGTCCGCTCAGGCCGTCACCGCGTCCAGCGACTTCTTGATCGCCTTCGGGTCGGTCGGCTTGCGCGGCGCGTCCGCGCGCAGCGCGATCATCCGCTCGCCGATCTCCTGGAGCTGCTTACGGCCGAGCGCCTCGCGCACCTTGGGGAACCACTCCTGCTCCTCCTCCTCGACGTGGTGCAGGACGTTCTCGATCAGCACCGTGGTCTTGGCGTTGAAGCGCTCGTCGCCGGCGTCCATGGTGAACAGCTCGGCGCAGAGCACGTCGGCGACGTGGTGCTCCTCGTACGACTCGAGGATGTCGTCCTCCAGGTCGGGCAGGAGCTTGCGGACCTCGGGGTACATCACCTCGTTCTCGAGGTAGGTGTGCACGGTGAGGGCTTCCAGGATCTCGTTCACCAGCTTCTGCCGCCGCGCCGCCGGACCCTCCTCGGCGTCCTGGAAGGCCTTGAACAGGCGGCGCATCTCCTTGTGGTCCTCTTTCAACAGGACGATGGCATCGGTGGACACCGTTGACCTCCTCGCTCGTCTGACACCTCCTCCCGTACCCCCGGTGTGAGCAGCGAAAACGGGTGGGGCCCGGCGGATCACCGCCGGGCCCCACCACTGGTCGTGCCGTGCTGTTACTTCACCACGTTGTACGCGTTGACCATGCCGGCGCCGTAGAAGCCGTTGTGCTGGCCGCCGGAGCAGGTCGCGTCGTAGGCGTTCGGACCGGCCGCGATCAGCGGCACCGGGTTGTAGACGCCGCCGGGGCAGGAGATCGCCTCGGCGGTGCTGCCCAGGAAGGCCGACAGCTGGCCGGGGCTCATGCCCGGGTGCGCCGACAGGGCCAGGGCGGCCACGCCAGTCGCGTGCGGCGAGGACATCGAGGTGCCCTGCTTGTAGCCCCAGCCGTTGGTCTTCGTGGTGGTGTTGTAGGTGGTGGACAGGATGCCGTCGGTGAGGGTCGAGCTGCGGCCCTGGGTGCGGAAACGGGTGTCGCCGCCCGGCGCCGTCACGTCGACCGTGCCCTGGCCGTACGAGGAGTAGTAGCTCTTCTCCCCGGTCGGGCCGACCGCCGACACCGTCACCACGCCCGGCGCCTCGGCCGGCAGGTCGAGGCAGGCGTTGGTGAGGTCCTCGCGGACCTCGGGCGTCCCGTTGTTCGGGCTGCCCGTGTCGGTGAGCTTGTGGGCGAGATCGAAGTTCGAGTTACCGGCGGACGCGACGTGCAGCACGCCCTTGCTCTGCGAGTAACGCAGTGCCCGCTGGACCGCCTTCCACACCGGACGCTGGCGCGCGTCGTTGCGGCAGTTCAGCTCCCACGGGTCGATGTAGTAGCTGTTGTTGGTCAGCTGCATGCCCTGCTCGGCGGCCCACATGAACCCGCAGACCGCAGCCTCCGGGAAGATGTAGCCGTCGTCGTTGACGACCTTGACGGCGGCCACCTTGACGCCCGGGGCGACACCGGTCACGCCGACGCCGTTGACGGCGGCGGCGATGGTGCCGGCCACGTGGGTGCCGTGGTCGGAGGTGGTCGGGTTCCAGGCGGACTCGGTGGTGTCGGAGACCCCACCGAGGCAGGACGTGCTCTTGTTCTTCGCGATCTGGCTGGCCAGGTCGGGGTGGCTGGAGGAGATGCCGCTGTCCAGCACGCCCACCACCACGTCGGCGCGGCCGGCGTTGACGGCGTGGGCCTGCGGGACGTCGATCATCGGCATGTCCCACTGCTGACCGAAGAGGGGCTCCTTGGTCGGGTCGGCGGTCGTGTTGGCCGCCTCGGCCGCGGAGACCTCCAGGGTCTCGCCCTCCTCGAGGGCGGTGCCCAGGCCGGCGGTGGACGCCACCGAGTCGACGCCCGCGCCCGCCACGTCCGTGACGAAGTCGGGGTTGGTCGACCGGACGACGAGCACGCCGATCTGGTCGTAGCTGGCCACCACGGTGCCGTTGGCGGCGGCCACGCGGGCGGCCGCCTGGTCGGTCTTGGCGCCCTGCGGGGCGAGCACCAGGAACGTGGTGTCCGGGCCGGCGGCCGACGCCGCCGGGGCCACCCCGCCGGCGACGGCGAGGCCGACGCCGAGCGTCACGGCGGACGCGGCAGCCAGTGTCTTGCGACGGAGGTTCTTCACACAGACTCCCAGGGGCTGTTTCCAGCCGGGGTACGCCCCCTGGCGGGGAGCGACCGGCGGGAGGCGGGCGGGATGCCCTCCTCCGATCCACCAGCGTAGGAGCGGCCTGTGGCGTTACACACATCCGTTCGGTCAGACAGGAAGTGTCAGACGGTCGCCAGGGTGTGCGGGATCTCGTCGAGCAGTTCCCGGGCGAGGAAGCCGATCCGGCCGAACCGGGGGACCAGCCGCTGGCCGCTCACCGCGTGGGCGAACGCCGCCCAGCACGCGGCCTGCGCCGGCTCCGCGCCCCGCGACAGCAGCCCGGCCAGCAGGCCGGCGCGGACGTCCCCGCTGCCGGAGGTGCCCAGGCCGGCGTCGCCGCTCTCCTCCCGCCAGCTCCGGCCGTCGGGGGTGGCGATGTGGCCGTAGAGCGAGACCACCGCGTCGTACCGGCGGGCCAGCTCGGTCGCCTCGGCGTCCAGGTCGTCGCCGGGATCCCGGCCGATCAGGTGCCGGGCCTCGGTGAGGTTGGGGGTGAGCACCGCCGGCCGGCCGGACCCGACCAGCAGGTCCGGGGCGTGGCTGAGGGCCCCCAGGGCGTACGCGTCCAGCACCAGTGACGTCTCGGGGCCGGCCGCGTCGAGCACCAGGCGCAGCAGGCGGCCGGTCTCCTCGATGTCCTTGAGCCCCGGTCCGAGGGCCACCACGTCCGCCTCCGCCACCAGGTCGCCCAGCAGCTCGCCGGGCCGGCCCGCAACCGCGCCCTCGGTGGTCTCCGGCAGCCCCACCACCAGCGCCTCGGGCACCTGGATGCTCAGCGCGGCGGCGGTGGACTCGGCGGCGGCGAGCTGGAGCACGCCGGCCCCGGCCCGCAACGCGGCCACACCGGCGAGCAGCACCGCACCGGGGGTGAACCGCGAGCCGCCGACCACCAGCACCGTGCCCCGGGCCTCCTTGCCGCCGGTCGGCACGGGCAGCGTCCAGTCCCGCAGCAGCCCGGGCGTGATCACCCGGGTGTCAGACCGGTTCGGCATGGACCTCGTCCTCCCTGGTCGGTCGGGCGCCCTGCTCCCGCAGGTGGCCGACGTCGTTGAACACGTCCGGGGTCAGCCGGCCGTCGGTGCCGGCGGACCAGCCGGTGATCGAGCAGTTGGCGATGACCTGCTCGCGGGTCAGCGCCATCAGCTCCGCCTCGGTGAGCCCCTCCACCAGGTAACGGGTCAGGAAGACCAGGGCGTCGTGGCCGAACAGCAGCACGCGCCGGCCCTCGTGGTCGCGGCGCAGGTCGCCGAGGAGGGCGCGCAGGCGCAGCGCCACGTCGGTCCAGGACTCCCCGCCCGGCGGGCGGTAGTAGAACTTGCCGAGCCGGTCGCGGCGCGCCGCCTCCTCCGGGTGGCGCCGACGCACCCCCTGCCCGGTCAGCCCGTCCAGGATGCCCAACTCCCGGTCGCGCAGCCGTTCGTCGCGGCTGAGCGGGATGCCGGTGCCGGCCAGGGCCAGCTCGGCGGTCCGCACCGCCCGCAGGTACGGCGACACCACCGCCACGTCCGGCCGGCGGGCCTCGGGCAGTCCGGCCAGCCACCGCGCGGTGGCCCGGGCCTGCTCCTCCCCGGTCGGGCTCAACGGCACGTCCGCGTCGCGGTGGGTCAGGTCGATCAGTTCGGCGCCCGACGCCTCCGCCGCCGTGGCCGCCACGTTCGCCGTGCTCTCGCCGTGCCGGACGATCCAGAGCGTCGCCAGTTCCGCCATGCCGCAACCCCTACCCGCAAGCCCGCCCCGGGTAACCGCGCCCGCGACCGGTGTCGTTCGGCCCGGGGCAGCGGACGGAGACGGTGCGCCGGGCCGTGCCGGGGTGCCGATTCCGTACCCGGCCCGGCGCGCCGCTCACCGTCGGCGGTCCGGCGTGGGGCGGGCGACCTCGCAGACCTCCCGCCGGATCTCCTCCAGCCGGTCCGCCAGCTCCCGCGGCCGGCTCAGGGCCACCGGGTGCCCGCCGTCCATCTCGTCCGGGGTGATCCCCAGCCGGTCGGACACCAGCTTGCGCAGGAAGTCGATGGGGAAGAAGCGGTCACCCCGGCAGAGCAGCGCCCGGGTCGGCACGTCCGGCCAGGCGGCGAGCGGCCAGGGCTTCTCGAACGGCGTCCCCGACTGGTCCCGGGCGTTCGCCGTGGCCTCCTCGACCAGCCGGGGCGGCAGCTCGTGGAAGAAGACGACGCCGGGGTCCTCGTCCTGCTCCGGCGTCCAGCCTTCGCGTTCGGCCTGGATCCGTCGGGCCTGCGCGTAGCCGGTGCCGCTCCACCACTCGCCCGGCGACTCGCCGGGGAAGGGCACCATCGGGGTCAGCAGCACGAGCAGGTCCGCGTGGACCCGGTCGCACACCAGCGGACCGGTGAACGCGCCGAACGACTGGGCCACGACCACCAGGTCCGTACGGTCCCCGACGGCCCGGACGGCGGCGTCGGTGTACTCCGCCAGCCCCGCCGAGTCGTCGTCGCACGGCAGGTCGACCGCCACCACGTCGTGCCCCCGGTCTCGCAACTGCTCCGCCAGCAGGTGCCAGTACCAGGGCCCGCTGCCCGCAGGCGGGATCAACACGTAGGTCGCCACTGTCAGTGATCCTCCATGCCTGCGGATTGGTCGATGGCCCGCGCGGGCCATCCGTCGCGGCGCCGGGTCCCGTGGCGTCGGTCGTCGTACCGGTCGTGGTGCCGCCACCACTGCTGCGGATACTGCAGCCCCTCCTCCTGCCGGCCCAACGCCGTCAGGTCGAGGTAGTTGTAGGTGTTGATCAATGCGTCGCCGCCCCGGGAGAAGGCCGAGTAGGTGTGGAAGACGTCCGCCCCGTCGCGGAGGAACACGCTCAGCCCGGAGCATTCCGCATCGTCCCTGGTGGCCCCGAAGTCGGCATTGAAGTCCCCACCGAAGGACGAGAACCAGGGAACAGTCCACCCCATCCGCCGCCGGAACGGCTCGATCCTGGTCAGCGGCGCCCGGGACACCAGTACCAGGCTGGTGTCCCGCGCGTGCAGGTGAGCCGGGTGGCCGAGGTTGTCGACCTGTAGGGAGCAGCCCACGCAACCCTCGTCCCAGTCGGGGTGGAACATGAAGTGCCGGACGATGAGCTGGCGACGACCGTCGAACAGACTCGGCAGATCCACCGGGCCGTCCGGGGAGTGGAAGACGTACTCCTTGTCGATGCGGACCGCCGGTAGCCGACGCCGCTGAGCGCTCAACGCGTCGCGTGCCCGGGTGAGCTCCTTCTCACTGACGAGCAGTTCCGCACGGGCCGCCTCCCACTCGTCTCGGCTGACAACTCTCGGCTGGGTCATGCTGTCTCTCCTACCTTCGTCCATCCGGCGACGTCAGCGTCGCGCCGCACCGCCGGCCACCCCATTGAGACGGCGGGGCGCGTAAGAACTCATCGCCGCCGCCAGCCGTCAACGGGTCATCGGCAGCCCGAAGGCCGGAAAGACGCGGGGAGGGAACGCGGTGACCTCCACGACCTCGCCAGCCTCGATGCGGAGCACGTCGAGGCCCAGCGCGTGGTAGCGGGGTCGGCCAGGCTCACGCACGTAGCAGGCGACGGCGGGCTGGCGGTTGGCCCGGGTGGGCACGTGACACCAGTCCTTCCAGGCGGTGGGCCCGACCAGCGCGGGCGCCCAGCACTCGATGATCGCGTCCCGTCCCTCATACCAGGTCGGTTTGGGCGGCATGGTGAAGCGGGCGTCCTCGCGCAGCAACGCCGCCAGCGCCGTCAGGTCGGCGCTTTCGGTCGCCGCCACGTACCGCTGGAGCACCGCCCGTTCCTCGGCGCTCGGGTCGGTCGCCGCCCGCCACTCCGTCCGCCGTTCGGGCAGGCGCTGCCGGAGGGTGGCGCGCGCCCGTTGCAGGGCGCTGTTGACCGCGGCGACCGTGCCGTCGAGCAGCGCGGCGGTGTCCGCCGCCGGCCAGCCGAGCACGTCGCGCAGGATGAGCACCGCCCGTTGCCGGGGCGGCAGGTGCTGGATCGCGGCGAGGAACGCCAGCTCGATGGTCTCCTTGGCCACCAGTGCCGCGTCCGGCTCGACGCCGGGCGGGGCGGGCGGATCGAGCAATCGGTCCGGATAGGGCTGGAGCCAGGGGATTTCCGCCTGCGGCAACCAGGCCCGGCCGGGCCCGGGGACCCGGGATGACGTCGGCGCGACGAGCGGAACCGGCTGCCGCTGGCGGCGGTCGAGGAAGTCGAGACAGGCGTTGGTGGCGATCCGGTAGAGCCAGGCCCGCACGGTGGAACGGCCCTGGAAGCTCTCCCGGCTGCGCCAGGCCCGCAGGAACGTCTCCTGCACGAGATCCTCGGCGTCGTCGAACGACCCGAGCATCCGGTAGCAGTGCACCTGCAACTCCCGCCGGTGCCGGTCGGTCAGCTCCGCGAAGGTCTGCTCGTCGCCCGACCGAAGGGCCGCACCGGCCGCGGTCCCCCCGCTCCCGCCCGATCCCGCGTCACCTTCGCCCACGAACCGTCTCCCCCCGTCCCGGTCACCGAATTATCGACGCACCGTAACCCACCGGTAGGACGACCGACGACCGACGGAGTCGTCGCCGGCGTCCAATTCCGGCCCGGGGCGTCGACCAGGTCCGCCGGGGCGCCCCGCGCCCGGGGCGTAATCGGGACGGGGCCGGGTAAGCGCTGCCTCCATCGATCACCGAGACGGGGAGGTGCGCCGTGGCCACCATGGTCAGGGAGCCGGCGAGCCCGGTGAAGGACCAGAACTACGACCTGATCCACGCGCTGCAGATGTCGTTGCAGCACATCTGGCAGCTGGAGAACTACGTCGCCGACGCCGACGCGCGGGGCGACACGGAACTGGCCACCTGGTTCCGGAAGATGCAGGAGAACAACCGCAAGGCGGGCGAGCAGGGCAAGAAGATGCTCCTGGCGCGTCTTCAGGAGGAGATGAGCTGAGTTGGCACCGTCGGCGGTCGGGCGGCCGGAGACGGGCCGCCCGGCCGCCGCGCGTACGGCCGCCGGGTGCCGGCGACGCCATCTGGAGCCGGCAGCCGGCCGAGGTGTCGGCGCGCGGGGCCGTGACGGGGCGTGCCGGCCGACCGGGCGGGTTACGGTGTCAGGCGTGGCGACGCCGGCCGAGGAGATCCAGGTGGGGGAGCGGCTGGTGCGCGTCTCCAGCCCCGACAAGCCGTACTTCCCGGAACTCGGGCTGACCAAGCTGGACGTCGTGCGCTACTTCCTCGCCGTCGGCGACGGCATCCTGCGCGCCCTGCGGGACCGGCCGACCATGCTGGAACGGTGGCCGCGCGGCGTCTTCGACGGCGCGAGGATCGGCACCCGGCAGGACAACCGGGGCGACGCCTTCTACCAGAAGCGGCTGCCGGCGGGGGCGCCCGAGTGGGTGCGCACCGCCCACATCACCTTCCCGAGCGGGCGCACGGCCGACGAGGTTGCGCCGAGCGAGCTGGCGGTGGTGATCTGGGCGGCCAACCTCGGCACCCTGCGCTTCCATCCGTGGCCGGTCTCCGCCGGCGACGTCGAGCGGCCCGACCAGCTGCGGATCGACCTGGACCCGATGCCGGGCGTGGACTTCGACCAGGTGGTGCCGGTGGCCCACGAGGTGCGCGCGTTCCTCGCCGAGCTGGGCCTGACCGGCCACCCGAAGACCACCGGCGGGCGGGGCCTGCACGTCTACCTGTCCATCGAGCCCCGGTGGAGCTTCGGCGACTGCCGCCGGGCGGTGCTGGCGCTGGGCCGGGAGATGCAGCGGCGGCTGCCGGAACTGGTCACCACCACCTGGTGGCGGGAGCAGCGGGACCGACCGGTCTTCATCGACTACAACCAGATGTCCCGGGACCACACGATGGCCTCGGCGTACTCGATCCGCCCCACGCCGCGCGCGCTGGTCTCCGCGCCGCTGGACTGGTCGGAGCTGGACGACGCCCGGCCGGAGGACTTCGCCGTCACCACGATGCCCGCCCGGTTCGCCGAGCACGGCGACCCGCACGCGGGGCTCGACGACCGGCGGTTCTCCCTGGAGCCGCTGCTGGAGCTGGCCGACCGGGAAGGGCTGGAGGCCCCGCCGGAACGCTGAGCCCGGTCGGTCGCCGCAGGCCCGGCCGGGGCCCGCCGGAAGGGCGGAGCGCCGGCTCACTCCCACGGGTTGCGTTCGCCGTCGAACTCCTCGAAGACCAGCCAGGTGCGGGTGGAGAGCACGCCGGCGATGCCCTGCACCCGGCCCAGCACCACGTCCCGCAGGGTCGCGTTGTCCGGCGCCCGGACCAGGGCGAGGACGTCGTGGTCGCCGCCGAGCAGGGCGGCGTGCTCGATGTAGCGGACCCGCGCCAACTCCGCCGACACCTCCCGCCAGGTGTTCTGCTCGATCTTCAACGCGATGTACGCCGAGGTGCCCAGCCCCGCCGCCTCGGGGGCGACCTGGGCCCGGAAGCCGGTGATCACCCCGTCGCGCAGCAGCCGCTCCACCCGCGCGTACGCGTTGGTGCGGGAGATGTGGATCCGCTCGGCGAGGGTGCGCACCGAGGTGCGGCCGTCGCGGACCAGCTCGTCGAGGATCCGCCGGTCGACGTCGTCGAGCGGTCGCGCCGAACGTCCCGTTCCGCCCGCCGGCTCCGCTCCGCCCCCGGACTCCTGGCTCATCTCGTTGCCCGTCCCATGCCATCCGTCCCGCGTTTGTGCTGGATCTTGAGTCAATCATCCGACAGCAGGAGCATAGGCCCACCACACGTCCAGGAGGTCCCGCCGTGACGACCACACCCGAGGCGGTCCGCAGGGCATCCCCGCGCAGCCGCCGGGCGGCCACCCCGCCCGATCCGGCCAAGCCGCTGCTCCCGGCCACCGAGCCCGTCCGCCTGCTCGATCCGAGCGGCAAACCGCTGCGCGCCCCCGCCGACTACCCCGAGCCGCCCGTCGAGGCGCTCGTCGAGATGTACCGGCGGATGGTCGTCGGCCGCCGCTTCGACGTCCAGGCCACCGCCCTGACCAAGCAGGGCCGGCTGGCGGTCTACCCGTCCTCGCGCGGCCAGGAGGCCTGCCAGGTGGGTGCCGTCCTCGCCCTGCGCGACACGGACTGGGTCTTCCCGACCTACCGGGAGTCGATGGCCCTGGTCTCCCGGGGCATCGACCCGGTCGAGGTGCTGACCCTGCTGCGCGGGGACTGGCACTGCGGATACGACGCCGCCGCCCGGCACACCGCCCCGCAGTGCACCCCGCTGGCGACCCAGTGCGTGCACGCCGCCGGGCTGGCCTACGGCGAGGCGTACCAGGGGCGGGACACCGTCGCGCTGGCGTTCATCGGCGACGGGGCGACCAGCGAGGGCGACTTCCACGAGGGCGTCAACTTCGCCGCCGTGTTCAAGGCCCCCGTCGTCTACTTCCTGCAGAACAACCGGTACGCCATCAGCGTCCCGCTCTCCCGGCAGACCGCCGCGCCGTCGCTGGCGTACAAGGGCGTCGGCTACGGCGTGCCCAGCGAGCAGGTGGACGGCAACGACCCGGTGGCCGTGCTCGCGGTGCTCACCCGCGCGGTGGAGCACGCCCGCGCGGGCAGGGGTCCGTTCCTGGTCGAGGCGCACACCTACCGGATGGAGGCGCACACCAACGCCGACGACGCGAGCCGCTACCGCGACGGCGCCGAGGTCGAGGCGTGGCGGGACCGGGACCCGGTGGCCCGGCTGGAGACGTACCTGCGGGCCCGCGGCGCGCTCGACGACGCCGCCGTCGCCGCGGTCGCCGAGGAGGCCGAGGCGTACGCCGCCGACCTGCGCACCCGCATGAACGCGCAGCCGACGGTAGACCCGATGAGCCTCTTCGACCACGTCTACGCCGAGCCCACCCCGCAGCTGGTCGAGCAGCGCGAGCAGGTCCGCGCCGAGCTGGCCGCCGCCCAGGACGAGGAGGGTGAGCGCTGATGGCCGCCCTGACCATGGCGAAGGCGCTCAACGCCGCGCTCGCCGACGCGATGCTCGACGACGAGCGGGTGGTCGTCTTCGGCGAGGACGTCGGAGCGCTCGGCGGCGTCTTCCGGATCACCGACGGCCTGCAGGCCCGCTTCGGCGACAAGCGCTGCTTCGACACCCCGCTCGCCGAGGCCGGCATCGTCGGCTTCGCCGTCGGCATGGCCATGTCCGGGCTGCGCCCGGTGGTCGAGATGCAGTTCGACGCGTTCGCATACCCGGCGTTCGAGCAGATCGCCTCGCACGTGGCGAAGCTGCGCAACCGCACCCGGGGCGCGCTCAGCGTGCCGATCGTCATCCGGGTGCCCTACGCCGGCGGCATCGGCGGGGTCGAGCACCACTGCGACTCCAGCGAGGCGTACTACGCGCACACCCCAGGCCTGAAGGTCGTCACGCCGGCGACGGTGCAGGACGCGTACTCGCTGCTGCGCCAGGCGATCGACGACCCCGACCCGGTCGTGTTCATGGAGCCGAAGAAGCTCTACTTCTCCAGCGGCGAGGCGGAGCTTTCCGCGCCCACCGCGCCGATCGGCCGGGCGGTCGTGCGCCGCCCCGGCCGCGACGCCACCCTCGTCGCGTACGGGCCGGCGGTGCCGGTCGCGCTCGAGGCCGCCGAGGCGGCCCGCGAGGAGGGCTGGGACCTGGAGGTCGTGGACGTGCGCAGCATCGTGCCGTTCGACGACGAGACCGTCACGGCCTCGGTCCGGCGCACCGGCCGGTGCGTGGTGATCCAGGAGGCGCAGGGCTTCGCCGGGGTCGGCGCCGAGATCGCCGCCCGGGTGCAGGAGCGCTGCTTCCACGCCCTGCACGCCCCCGTGCTGCGGGTGTCCGGGCTGGACATCCCGTACCCGGCGCCGATGCTGGAGCACACCCACCTGCCGTCGGTGGACCGGGTCCTCGACACGGTGGCCCGCCTCCAGTGGGACGACCAGCCCGACGAGCGCTGGCTGAGCCGGGGGAGCGCCGCGTGACCACCGTGGACGGGGCGCAGGTCTTCCTCCTGCCCGACCTGGGTGAGGGGCTGAGCGAGGCCGAGATCGTCGAGTGGCGCGTCGCCGTGGGCGACGTGGTCACCGTGGACCAGAGCGTCGTCGAGGTGGAGACCGCCAAGGCCGTCGTCGACGTGCCCTGCCCGTACGCCGGGCGGGTCGTGGCGCTGCACGGCGCGGCGGGCGAGGTCCGCCCGGTCGGCCAGCCGCTGATCACCATCGCGCCGCTGGCCGGCGACGAGCCCGCCGGGCACGCCACCTACCGCGAGGAGGAGCGGGCCGGCTCCGGCAACGTCCTCATCGGGTACGGCACCGGCCACGGCGCCCCGGGGCGGCGGCGTCGCCGCCCTCGCCTCCTGGCCGCGCCCGAACCCACCCCGACCGGGTCACCGGCGGCACCCGCCCCGGCGGCGGCGCCCGCGGCCGGCGCGGCCGACGGGCCGCACGGCGCGGCGGCGCCCCTCGTCATCTCGCCGCTCGTGC
>NZ_JBFABB010000109.1:0-23056 GCF_040640035.1 Micromonospora sp. NPDC023633
GGGGCGGCGGGGCGGCGGCCTCGCGCAGCAGCGCGGCCAGCCGTTCCCGGGCGGCCTCCCGGTTGGCCAGCTGCGCCCGGTGCTCGCTGGCGGTGACGGTGAGCACGCCGTCGACCAGCCGGCCGGCGAGCCGTTCCAGCGCCCGCGCCCGCAGCGGCTCGGGCACGCCGGGCGAGGCGGCCAGGTCGTAGCTCAGCTCGACCCGCGAGTCGGTGGTGTTGACGCCCTGACCACCGGGCCCCGACGACCGGGAGAAGCGTTCCCGCAGCTCGGCAGCGGGCACGGTCCATCGGTCGGTCACCCGCAGTCCGTCGTCCACTCCCCGAGGCTAACGCCCCTGGCGGACGCTCGGGGTCGCGGACGGGCTCGGGGTCTGCCCGGGCGGGGCGGGGCTGCCGTCGGAGCCGGCGGCGGCGTACGCGACCGCCCCCACCAGCAGCAGGGCGATCACCCCGATCTTCGTGGTGGCCACCTTGATCAGCAGCCACGCGGCGCGCCTCGCGCCGGGCACGGTCTTCTTGACGGTCTGGTAGTCGGCCCACCCACGTCGCGCCCGGGCGTACGCCGACCCCACACCGGTACCGATCAACAGGCCCACCAGCAGGAGGACCACGAATTCAGGACGCTCCACCCACGCCAGTATCCATACTCAGCGTGATATTTCCATTGGCCGATCATTTCGCGCCGGGTATCCGACAGTTTTCACATTCCCGGGCCGCCCGGACGGGCGTGACCGCAGCTCAGCCGCCCTTTCCGATGATCGTGTCGGCGGTCTGCTGCACCTGCTCGATGGGAATGGCGAAGCCGATGCCGATCGACCCGTTGCCGTCGATGGTGGCGATGGCCGTGTTCACCCCGACCACCTCGCCGCGCGCGTTGACCAGCGGGCCGCCCGAGTTGCCGGGGTTGATCGAGGCGTCGGTCTGCACGGCGGTGTGCCGGTTGTCGCCGAGGCGTACCTGCCGGTCCAGGGCGCTGACGATGCCGGCGGTGACGGTGCCGGGCAGCCCCAGCGGCGAGCCGACCGCCAGCACCGGCTCGCCCACCCGGGTGGAGCCCGGCTTCGCGAGCGGCAGCGCCGCCAGGCCGGCCGACGGCGGCACCCGGAGCACGGCGAGGTCGCTGCGCGGCTCCCGCCCGACCACCTCGGCGGCGAACCGCCGCCCGTCGGGCAGCTCCACCGTCACCGAGCTGCTCCGCCCCCTGGCCAGGATGTGGTCGTTGGTGATGATGTGCTGCTGGTCGTCGACCGCGAAGCCGGAGCCGGTGGCCGAGGCGCCGCCGGCCCCGCCCACGAGCACCGAGACGACCCCCGGCACGGTCTTCCCGGCCGCGGTCACCAGCTCCGCGGGGACCGGGGCCGCCGAGGCCGCCGCTGGGCCCGGAGGGTCGTCGCGGCCGGCCACGAGGCCGCCGGCCACCGCGCCGGAGGCGGTCGACAGGGCCACCACCGCCAGCGCCGCCAGCGCCCGCCCGCGCGGGCCCCGTCGGTTCGGACCACCGTCCGGTCCGGGCCCGTCCCACCGGGCCCGCCCGTCCGGATCCAGCTCCGGGGAGATGAACCAGGGGCCGCGCGGTTCGCCCAGCCCGGTCTGCACTGCCATGCGTACGCTCCTCACGTGTCCTTCTCGACGGTGGCCGTACGGGTTCAGGGCAGCCGGGAGAACCAGCGCATCGAGCCGGCCGCGGCGCCCATGGCGAACACCAGCCCGAGACCGATGAACCGGGCCGAGACGTCCTGCCGTTCGGTGCGGTAGCCGACCGAGGTGCCGATGTCCTCGTAGACGTCGCGCAGCTCGTCGCTGGTGCTGGCCTCGTGGAACCCGCCCCCGGTCTCCTCGGCGACCGCGCGCAGGGTCTGCCCGTCGACGGGCACCTGGATCGGCCGGCCGCCCCGGTCCACGGTGCCGCCCGGGGTGCCGAACGAGATGGCGTGCACCGGCACCTTCATGTCGACCGCCTCGGACGCCGCCTCCATCGGGTCCATGCCGGAGGTGTTCGCCCCGTCGGAGAGCAGGATGATCCGGGCCGGCGGCGGGTCCTTGACCGCCTGGCTGTCGAAGCCCTTCACCGCGCCGAGCGAGGTGCTGATGGCCTCGCCGATGGCGGTGCCCTGCACCCCGGTGGCCCCCTCGACCAGCCGCTCGATCCCCTCGTGCAGCGCCTCCCGGTCGGTGCTCGGCGGCACCAGCACCGCGGCGCTGCCGGCGAACGCGACCAGCCCGACGTTGAACTCGTCCGGCAGCCCGTCGACGAAGCGCCGGGCGGACTCCTTGGCGGCGCTGAGCCGGTCCGGTTCCACGTCGCCGGCGAGCATCGAGGTGGAGACGTCGACGGCGACCATCACCGTGGCCCGTTCCCGGGGCACCCGGACCTCCGCCGTGGGCCGGGCGAAGCCGACCACCAGCAGGGCCAGCATGGCCAGGAAGAGCCCGGCCGGCACGTGCCGCCGCCAGGTCGGGCGGTGCGGCGCGACCCGGTCGAGCAGCCGCAGGTTGGTGAAGCGGACGGCGTACCGGCTGCGGCGACGCTGCATCAGCAGGTAGCCGGCGGCCAGGGCGAGCACCCCGAGCAGGAGCCAGAGCCGGACGGGCGACTGCCAGATCACGCCGCACCTCCCCGGGCGGCCCGGGCCGGGGCGGCCGCGAGCCGCCGCTGGGCGTGCACGTGCCGCACGATGTCGGCGCTCCAGTCCCGGTCGGTGCGCAGCGGCAGGTGGGTGGCCCCGCTGCGGCGCAGCGATAGGCGTACCTGGTCGCGCTGGACGGTCGCGGCGGCGGCGTAGCGCTCGCGCAGCGCCCGGTCGCCGGTCCACACCTCGCGCCGCCGCCCGGTCTCCGGGTCGACCAGGGTGACCAGGCCGACGTCCGGCAGCTCCAGCTCCCGGGGGTCGGTGACCTCCACGGCGAGCACCTGGTGCCGCACGGCGAGGCGGCGCAGGGGGGTCTCCCAGGACGGTGCCTGCCGGGGGTCGTCGGGCAGTCCGTCGAGGAAGTCCGACACCACCACGACGAGGCCGCGGCGCAGCGCCGCCCGGTGCACGGCGGCCAGCCCGTCGGCCAGGTCGGGGCCCGCCGGCACTGGTCCGTCCCCGTCGTGGCCCCCGACGCGGGGTGCGGTCAGCAGGGCCCGGAGCAGCCCGAGCAGGTGGGTACGCCCGCTGCGGGGCGGGAACCGGCGCAGCCCGTCCGGGCCGAGCACCTGTGCGCCGAGGCGGTTGCCCAGGCCGCCGGTGAGGAAGCCGACCGCCGCGACGGCTGCCACGGCCAGCTCCCGCTTGTCCAGCTCGGCGGTGCCGTACTCCATGCTGGGGCTCGCGTCGACCAGCAGCCAGGTGGTCAGCTCCCGGTCGGCGTCGACCTCGCGCACGTGCGGGACCGTGGTGCGGGCGGTCACCGCCCAGTCCATCCGGCGCACCTCGTCCTCACCGGGCCGGTACTCCCGGCTGCCGGCGGTCTCGCTGCCCGGCCCGGGCAGCAGGCCGCGGTACCGGCCGTGCAGCAGCCCGTCGAGCCGGCGCGTGACGGTCAGCTCCAGCCGGCGCAGGCGCCGGTCTCCGGTGAGGTCGGCCAGCCCCGGGTCGGCCGGCACGGGGGCCGGCGCGGTGGCCCCGCGCCACCTCATGCCGCCGCCAGGTCGGCCGCGTGTTCCGGGTGGCCGGTGGCGACGCGGGGCGGCGGCACGGCCTCCACCAGCCGCCGGACCACCGCCTCGGCGGCCACCCCGTCGGCGACCGCGTCGAAGGAGAGCACCAGCCGGTGGGCGAGCACGTCGACGGCCAGTTCGCGGACGTCCTCGGGCAGCACGTACTCGCGACCGCGCAGCAGCGCCTGGGCCCGCGCGGCGCGGACCAGCCCGAGGGTGGCCCGGGGACTGGCCCCGTACGCGAGCAGCGGGGCGATCTCGGGCAGGCCGAACCGGCCGGGATCGCGGGTGGCGAAGATCAGCCGCACCACGTACTCGGCGATCGCGTGGTGCACGAAGACGTGGGCGGCGCGGGCCTGGAGGTCCCGCAGGCGCTGCGGGTCGAGCACCCGCCGGGCGACGGGCCGGTCGGCGCTCATCCGGTAGAGGATGGCGAGTTCGTCGGCGTCGCTCGGGTAGTCGACGAGGACCTTCATCATGAACCGGTCGCGCTGCGCCTCCGGCAGCTGGTAGACCCCCTCCGACTCGATCGGGTTCTGGGTGGCCAGCACCAGGAACGGCTCCGGCACCCGATGGCTGTGCCCGCCGATGGAGACCTGACGCTCGGCCATCGCCTCGAGCAGGGCGGACTGCACCTTGGCCGGGGCCCGGTTGATCTCGTCGGCGAGCACCAGGTTCGCCATGATCGGGCCCAGCTCGGTGTCGAAGTCCTCCCGCGACGCCCGGTAGATCCTGGTGCCGACGATGTCGGACGGGACCAGGTCCGGGGTGAACTGGATCCGGGAGAAGGTGCCGCCGACCACGGTGGCCAGGGTCTGCGCGGCGAGCGTCTTGGCCACCCCGGGCACGCCCTCCAGGAGGCAGTGCCCGTCCGCGATGAGGGCGGTGAGCAGGCGCTCGACGAGCCGATCCTGCCCGACGATCACGCGTTTGACCTCGAAGAGCGTCTGTTCCAGGTCGGCCGGGGTCGCATCGGGATCGGCCGGGCTGGGCACGCTGGCCAGGGTGTCCGAGATGTCCGTCACGGTGCTTGCTTCCCGTGCCGACGGTCGGACAAACGTCGGATTATCTGTGCCGGGGCGGCCCTTAGGGGTCCGAACCGGGACGAGTCACCCGGCCCGGCAGGGACGGCGCGCCAGCGCCGGCGCCCACGGGTGGGGCCGGCGCCGGCGGCGGGGCCGACGTGGCGGGAAGGGCCCCCACCACCGCCTGGGGCGCTGGGAGGGGCCCTTCGTCACATCCGTTGGTCAGTTGGCGACGACCAGGTGGAACGGCCGGTCGGCCGCGCCCCCCGACGAGCTGCGGGTCTGGACGAAGACCGCGTTCGGCGTCTGGAGCCGCGGCGCGACGGAGACCTCGCCACCCGGGGGCACGTTGTACGGGTCGGTGGTGCCGACGGTCGCCACGAACGTCTTCAGCGAGACGTTGTAGTTGAACAGCACCTGGTACTGCCCGGGGCCGAACCGGGTGGCGGAGACCACCTCGGGCGAGCCGCGGAGCAGGGTGCCGCCGCTGCTGACGACGGCGGAGGCGACGGTGCCCGGCGCGGTCGCCAGCGCGGACGGGCCCTGCGCCAGCGCCGCCTTGGCCTTGCGGGCCTCGGCGGGGGTCACGGCCGGCTGGCTGCCGGGCTGGCGGGCGGCCTGCTGGGCGACCTCGGCGGGCGCCTGCGCCGCCGGCTGGGCGACGGCGATCCCGCCCCCGGCCAGGGTGAGCGCCAGCGCGGTGAACGCCACCGCTACCGTCTTGCGTCGGAAGAGTGTGGTCATGACAGGGTCTCCCTTTTGTTGACCGTGCGGATTCGACCGATCCCACCGATGGCGGGACGGCTGATTTCCATTTCGTGGGCCGGGGAAAAAATGAGCGACAATCGACTGGAAGCCCGCACCTCAGGCCGCATCCTAGATGTTGCCGCTGCAACGATTTCACCGACTCTGAGCTGGGATTACTACTCAGAGTTTCGACGTCTCAACCCACTGGAAGGTAGCACCGCAAAAAGCCGGACGTCAATAGTTGATCACGCTTCGACAATCGCTCAGACCGGGCCGATGAATTGTGAAAAGCGAGCGCTTCGCCATTCACGAATGCGCAGCGCGCACGCTTTCGGGCCGCTGACCGCCGCGGGTACCGGACCGCCGGGTGGGCGCGGGGGAGCTACCCTCCACCGGGTGATCATCGAGTCCGCACGGCCGGCGACAGGTCACCGGGCGGCGCGGTTGCGCACCGCGCTCTGCTGGGCCGCCGTCGCGCCCGGGGTCGCCTGGGCGGCGGTACGACTGGGCGGCCTCGACCGGGGGCCGCTGGTGCAACTGCTCGCCTTCACCCCGTACGCCGCCGCCGGGAGCCTGCTGCCGCTGGTGCTCGCGCTCGCGCTGCGGCGCCGCTGGCCCGCGGTGGTCGCGGCGCTGGCCACGGCGACCCTGGTGGCCGTGGTGGCGCCCCGGGCCCTGCCGTCCGACCAGCCCCCGGTCACCGGGCCGACGGTACGGCTGCTGACCGCCAACCTGCTCGCCGGGGCCGGCGACGCGCGGGCGCTGGTCGACCTGGTCCGGCGGCACCGCGTCGACGTGCTCGCCGTGCAGGAGTTCACCCCGGACGCCGAGGTGGAGCTGGACCGGCTCGGCCTGCCCGGGCTGCTCCCCCACCGGCAGCTCGGCCCGCGGCCCGGCACCGTCGGCTCCGGCCTCTACGCGCGGTTCCCGATCGGCGAGGGCGGCATCCGGCACAATCGCGGTGGCTGGGGCTTCGACCAGGCCTACGGCACGGTGGCGGTCCCCGGGGCGCCGGCGGTGCGGGTCGAGTCGGCGCACCCGTCGGCCCCGTACGCGGTGGACCAGGTCGGCCACTGGCGCACCGACCTGGCGGCGCAGCCGCCCGCCACCCCGGACGGGCCGCTGCGGATCCTGGCCGGCGACTTCAACGCCACCCTCGACCACGCCCCGCTGCGCGCCCTGCTGGACACCGGCTACGTCGACGCCGCCGACCAGGCCGGCGCGGGCCTGGTCGGCACCTGGGGCCCGTACGACGGGGACCCGATCCCGCCGGTGACCATCGACCACGTGCTGGTCGACCGGCGGATCGCCGTGCGGGCGGTCAGCGTGCACCGGGTGCCGGGCAGCGACCACCGTGCCGTCCTCGCCGAACTGCGCCTCCCGGCCGGGTGACGGCTCAGACCCGGGCGCGGTCCAGGCCGTAGGTGAGCGCGTCGACGAGGGCGTGCCAGGACGCCTCGACGACGTTGGGGTGCACGCCGACCGTGGTCCAGTCGCGGCCGACGCCGTCGACCGTCTCCAGCAGCACCCGGGTGACCGCGCCGGTGCCGTGGGTGCCCTCCAGGATCCGCACCTTGTAGTCGGCCAGCTCGAATGCGCGCAGCTCCGGGTAGTGCCGGGCCAGCCCGACCCGCAGCGCCTCGTCCAGGGCGTTGACCGGACCGTTGCCCTCGGCGGTGGCGATCACCCGCTCCCCGCGTACGCGGATCTTGACGGTCGCCTCGGAGACCACCGCGCCGTCCTCCCGGTGCTCGACCAGCACCCGGTACGACTCCAGCGCGAACGGCCTGGCGGGGGCGGTGTCCAGCTCCGAGCGGACCAGCAGCTCGAACGACGCGTCGGCGGCCTCGAACGACCAGCCGCCGGCCTCCAGCTCCTTGACCCGCCGGGTGACCCGCGACAGCGCCTCCGGATGGCCGGCCAGGTCCAGGCCGAGCTCACGGCTCTTGAGCTCGACGCTGGCCCGGCCGGCCATCTCGGTGATGAGGATCCGCATGTCGTTGCCCACCACCTGTGGGTCCACGTGGTTGTAGAGCAGCGGATCCACCTTGATCGCGCTCGCGTGCAGCCCCGCCTTGTGGGCGAAGGCCGCGGCCCCGACGTACGCCTGGTGGGTGTCGGGGGCGATGTTGGCGATCTCGGCGATGGCGTGGGAGACCCGCACCATCTGCCCCAGGCAGCCCTCTGGTAGGACGGGCAGCCCGAGCTTGAGCTGGAGGTTGGCGACCACGGCGAAGATGTCCGCGTTGCCGGGGCGCTCGCCGTAGCCGTTGGCGGTGCCCTGGAAGTGGCGTACCCCGGCCTCGACGGCGGCGACGGTGTTGGCCACCGCGCAGGCCGTGTCGTTCTGGCAGTGGATGCCGAGCAGCTCCGGGCCGACGCCCAGCCGCGCGGTCAGGTCGGCGACGGCGGCGCTCACCTGGGAGGGCAGCATCCCGCCGTTGGTGTCGCAGAGCACGAACCGCTCGGCGCCGGCGGCGAGCGCGGTCTCCACCACGGCGGCGGTGTACGCCGGGTCGAACCGGTAGCCGTCGAAGAAGTGCTCCCCGTCGACGAAGACCCGGCGCCCCTCGGCCACCAGGTGCGCCACCGTGTCCCGGACCATCGCCAGGTTCTCGGCCGCGGTGGTGCGCAGCGCCCGCTCGACGTGCCGCAGGTCCGCCTTGGCGACCAGGGCGACCGCCGGCGTCTGCGCGTCGAGCAGGCCCCGGACCTGCGGGTCCTCGCCGACGGCCACCCCGGCCCGCCGGGTGGCCCCGAACGCGACCAGCAGCGCGTGCTTCAGGGCGAGCTCGGTGCGCGCCCGGCGGAAGAACTCGGTGTCCTTCGGCACGGCCCCGGGCCAGCCCCCCTCGATGAAGCCGACCCCGAACTCGTCGAGCAGCCGGGCCACCGCGAGCTTGTCGACCACCGAGTAGCTGAGCCCCTCGCGCTGGGCGCCGTCGCGCAGCGTGGTGTCGTACACCTGGAACGTCATCAGGGAGTCCTTTCGGGAGCAACAAAAAGACCCCCCGCGGATGCGGGAGGTCTGCGCGCTCGGCGGAGGGGGAGGCCGGCGCGCTAGGTGCGAATAATCAGGTGGGTGCTGGTCACGACCGTCACTCTGCCACCCGGGCCCGGTTTTTGGGAGGCAGAATCCACATGGCGGGACGGCCACGGACGGTCCCGATACTTCATCGACGGCCGGCCCGCCGGCACAACCCGCCGCTCGTGATCGACTTCACAAGTCACCCGGCCGCCACCCGGCGGAAACGGGGCTGCGGAAGTATCTGGAACCGATCCAGTTACCGGCCTCGTGCCGCTGTCAAGGAGGACCTGTGCTCACTGTCGGTGACCGCTTCCCCGAGTACGAACTCACCGCCTGCGTGTCGCTGGACGCCGACAAGGCGTTCGAGTCGATCAACCACAAGTCCCACCAGGGGAAGTGGCGGGTCGTCTTCTTCTGGCCGAAGGACTTCACCTTCGTCTGCCCGACCGAGATCGCGGAGTTCGGCCGGCTGAACGAGGAGTTCGCCGACCGGGACGCCCAGGTGCTCGGCGTGTCGGTGGACAACGAGTTCGTCCACTACGCGTGGCGCAAGGACCACCCGGACCTGCGCGAGCTGCCGTTCCCGATGCTCAGCGACGTCAAGCGCGAGCTGACCGCCGCCTGCGGCGTGCTCGGCGAGGACGGCGTGGCCCAGCGGGCGACCTTCATCGTCGACCCGGACAACGAGATCCAGTTCGTCATGGTGACCGCCGGCTCGGTCGGCCGGAACGTCTCCGAGGTGCTGCGGGTGCTCGACGCCCTCCAGACCGACGAGCTCTGCCCGTGCAACTGGAACAAGGGCGGCGAGACCCTGGACGCCACCAAGCTCCTCGCCGGCGCCGGGGCCTGACATGGGTCTGGACGCGGTCAAGGCGGCTCTGCCGGAGTACGCCAAGGACATCAAGCTCAACCTCGGCTCCACCATCGGCACCAGCACGCTGAAGCCGGAGCAGGCGTGGGGCACCGCCCTGGCCTGCGCCGTCGCGGCGCGCAACCCGGTGGTGCTGCGGGAGATCGCCGCCGAGGCGGCCACCCACCTCGGGCCGGAGGCCGTCGAGGCGGCCAAGGGCGCCGCCGCGATCATGGCGATGAACAACGTCTACTACCGGGCCAAGCACCTGATCGGCGACGAGCAGTACCAGTCGATCCCGGCCCGGCTACGGATGCAGATCATCGCCAAGCCGGGCGTGGACAAGGCCGACTTCGAGCTCTGGTGCCTGGCGGTCTCGGCGATCACCGGCTGCGGGGTGTGCCTGGAGTCGCACGAGAAGACCCTGCGCAACGCGGGCTTCAGCCGCGAGCAGGTGCACGAGGGGCTGCGCATCGCCGCCGTCGTGCACGCCGCCGCGGTCACCCTGGACGCCCAGGCCGCGCTCGCCTGACGCGTACGCCCGGTGGGCCGGTGCCGCGGTGCGGCGCCGGCCCACCGTCGTCCGCGGGCCCCGCACCTCGCCGTTTCCGGTGCCGACCCCCCGGGTAGCTGGACGGGTAGAGGCGAGAGACACCGGACCGGCGAGACGACTGGCGACAGTCGGGGCAGGAGTTGTCAGATGGACAGGCTCGACCCGCACAGCACCCACGGCAGCCCGGATCCGCTGCGCGGCGGCGGCCAGGGCGAGTTCGCCGGTGGCGCCCCGGCCGGCACGTTCGACCCGTGGCGTTACCGGGACACCGCGACCGTCGCTGACGCCGACCTGGTCGGCTACAAGGTCGAGGCCACCGACGGCGGCATCGGCAAGATCGACAGCGCCAGCCACGAGGTCAACGACAGCTACCTGGTGGTGGACACCGGCCCGTGGATCTTCGGCCGTAAGGTCATGATCCCGGCCGGCACCGTCAACCACGTCGACCACGACGAGCGCAAGGTGCACGTCGACCGGAGCAAGGACCAGATCAAGGCCGCCCCGGAGTACGACGAGACCGCCGACACCGACCCCACCTACCGGGACCGGCTCGGCGGCTACTACGGCGAGACGTACTCGGCCATCCCGCCCGGCACCGCCCGCTAGCCCGCACCGGCGCGCGACGGCCTCCCGCGAATCGTGGGAGGCCGTTACCGTGTCAGCGTGGACTC
Organism: Micromonospora sp. NPDC023633; assembly: GCF_040640035.1. Lineage (NCBI taxonomy): Bacteria > Bacillati > Actinomycetota > Actinomycetes > Micromonosporales > Micromonosporaceae > Micromonospora > Micromonospora sp. NPDC023633. Next base: position 10,520 of record NZ_JBFABB010000109.1, read on the forward strand.
CATCGAGGTCGGTCGCCGGATCCCGTTCTCCGCGATGTTCAACTTCCGCGACGTGGGCGGCCATGCCGGCCACGACGGTCGCACGGTGCGCCCGGGGCGGCTCTACCGCTCCGACTCGCTGCACCGCATCGACGACACCGACCGGGAGGCGTTCGCCGCCCTCGGCGTCCGCACGGTCATCGACCTGCGCCGCCCGTACGAGGTGGAGCGCGACGGGCGCGTCCCCCACTTCGACGGCCTGACCTGGCGCAACATCCACCCGGAGCACGCGGAGTGGGGCGAGCGGCCCTACCGGCCCGGCACCGACCTGGCCCGCTACCTGGCCGACCGGTACGCCGACCTCGCCGGGACCGGCAGCGCCGGGCTCGCCGAGGCGATCGGCCTGATCGCCGACTCCGCCAACGCCCCCGTGGTCGTGCACTGCGTCGCCGGCAAGGACCGCACGGGCATCGTCTGCGGGCTCACCCTCGCGGTGCTCGGGGTCGCCGACGACGCCATCGCCGCCGACTACGCCCTGAGCACCGAGGCCGGCGAGCGGTACCGCGCCTGGTTCGAGTCCATAGGCCGGCGGACCGGGCAGACCCTGCCGGTGCTGACCTGCCCCGCCGAGGCCATGACGCTCTTCCTCGCCGAGCTGCGGCAGGCCCACGGCTCGGTCGAGGGCTACCTGCGCCACGCCGGCGTCACCGACGCCCAGCTCGCCGCGCTGCGCGACCACCTGCTCGGCTGACGGTGGTGTGACGACGCCGCCCCCGCGCCGGGCGGCACGGGGGCGGCGGTGGTGTCGCGAGCGGGTCAGAGGATGCGGCGGACCCAGCCGTGCGGGTCGTCGACCTTGCCCCGCTGAAGGTCGACGAGCTGCTGGCGCAGGGCCATCGTGACGCGGCCGGGCTCGCCGCCGCCGACCAGGAACTCGCCGTCGGGGAAGCGCACCTGGCCGATCGGGGTGACGACCGCGGCGGTGCCGCAGGCGAACACCTCGCGGAGCCGGCCGCTCGCGGCGTCCGCCTGCCAGTCGGCGAAGCTCACCGGCCGCTCCTCGATCCGGTGCCCGGCGTTGGCGGCCAGCGTGAGCACCGACTCCCGGGTGATGCCGGGCAGGATGGTGCCGGTCAGCGGCGGGGTGACCACGGTGCCGTCGTCGTAGACGAAGAACACGTTCATGCCGCCCAGCTCGTCGACGAAGCGCCGCTCCACCGCGTCCAGGAAGACCACCTGGTCGCAGCCGTGCTCGATCGCCTCGGCCTGCGCCGCCAGCGAGGCGGCGTAGTTGCCGCCGCACTTCGCCGCGCCGGTGCCACCCGGAGCGGCCCGGGTGTAGTCCGGGGAGACCCAGACCGTCACCGGCTTCACCCCGCCGGAGAAGTACGCGCCGGCCGGCGAGGCGATGACCACGTAGAGGTACTCGTTGGCCGGCCGGACGCCGAGGAACACCTCGCTGGCGAACATGAACGGTCGCAGGTAGAGGCTGCTGTCCTCGATCTCGGGGATCCAGCCCTGGTCGACCTCGACGAGTTTGCGCAGCGACTCGACGAACGCCTCCTCGGGCAGCACCGGCATCGCCATCCGCCGGGCGGAGGTGGCGAACCGGGCGGCGTTGGCCTCCGGGCGGAACATGGTGACGCCGCCGTCGGCCGTCCGGTAGGCCTTCAGCCCTTCGAAGATCTCCTGCGCGTAGTGCAGCACCGCGGCGGCCGGGTCCATCGGGATCGGCGCCCGCGCCTCGACCCGGGCGTCGTACCAGCCCTTGCCGTCGGCGTAGCGGATGGTGACCATGTGGTCGGTGAAGACCCGGCCGAAACCCGGGTTGGCCAGCAGGGCGGCCCGGTCGGCGACGGATACCGGCGCGGGATTCGGACGGATCTCGAAGTCGAGCTTGTCACCACCGCTCATCGCGCTGACCTCCCTGCGGGACTACGGCACACGGGTCCGCATGCCGAGAAATATGGTGCGAGAAACTTACCCCGAACGGTCGTTCAGCGGGTAGCGCCGCCCGGGCGTACCGGCAGCACCGGACGGGTGGACGCCGCCGGGCCGGGGTGCGGCCGGGCGGCGTCGTCGGGGCCTTCGGGGGTGCGGTGGCGGGCGGCCTCAGGCGGTGGCGTACCCGGCCAGCCGGTCGCCGACCTCCTCGGTGCGCAGTGCCGCGCCCGGGGCCCGGCCGGCCAGCTCGGCGGCCACCGCGGCGGTGACCCGGGCGGCGGCGTCGGCGTGCCCGAGCTGGTCGAGCAGCAGGGCCGCCGAGAGTACGGCCGCCACCGGGTCGGCCACGCCGCGCCCGGCGATGTCCGGCGCCGAGCCGTGTACCGGCTCGAACATCGAGGGGTACGCCCCCTCGGGGTTGATGCTGCCGCTGGCGGCCAGCCCGATCCCGCCGGTGACGGCGGCGGCGATGTCGGTGAGGATGTCGCCGAACAGGTTGTCGGTGACCACCACGTCGTAGCGCTGGGGCTGGGTGACCAGGAACATCGCGGCGGCGTCGACGTGCTGGTACTCCGTGGCCACGTCGGGGTGCTCGGCGGCCACGGCCTCGAACGCGCGCGCCCAGAGCGAACCGGCGTGGGTGAGCACGTTGGTCTTGTGCACGAGGGTGACCTTGCGCCGCTCCCGGCGCGCGGCGCGGGCGAAGGCGTCGCGGATCACCCGCTCCACGCCGTGCCGCGTGTTCAGGCTCTCCTCGGTGGCGACCTCGGCCGGGGTGCCCCGGTGCAGCGCGCCGCCGGCGCCGGCGTAGAGCCCCTCGGTGCCCTCGCGGACCACCACCAGGTCGACCTCGCCGGGCTTGACGCTCGCCAGCGGCCCGGCCACGCCGGGCCAGAGGCGCGACGGGCGCAGGTTGACGTACTGGTCGAAGGCGAAGCGCAGCTTGAGCAGCAGGCCCCGCTCCAGCACGCCCGGCGGGACGGTCGGGTCCCCGACGGCGCCGAGCAGGATCGCGTCGTGCCCGGCCAGCTCGGTCAGCACCGAGTCGGGCAGCACCTCGCCGGTGCGGTGCCAGCGGGCGGCGCCGAGGTCGTACTCGGTGGCGTCCACCCCTGGAAGCACGGCGTCGATGACCTTGCGGGCCTGCGCGACCACCTCGGGTCCGATCCCGTCCCCGGCCACCACCGCGATCCGTGCCACGTCCCTGTGCTCCCTCGCCTCGCCGTTTCGTCCGACCGTACGCTGCCGTCCCGCCTCCCGGTACGACCCTTCCAGCATGCGGGAAAGGGAGATGCACAGGATCCTCCCAGGTGGCATTCATGGGGGGGTCAACTCCGCTGCCTAGCGTGGTGACGAGCGGGTCAACGGGGGCCCGTGACGGAGGCCGCGAGGACGCGGCCGGCGTCAGCGAGGGAGCAGCGTCATGCGGATCGACCAGCAGCCACGGAACCGATGGGTGGACCAGTCGGCCTTCGAGCCGCGCCGGCCGGACCTGCGGCTCGGGGCCCGCAGTCACCGCGTGGACCGGCCCGGTGCCGTCAGCGAGGACCGGATCGCCGTCCAGCACAGCGTGCGGACCTCGACGGCGGAATACTCGCTGCTGCTCAACGCCCCCGGGTGGCTGGGCCGTCGCGGCGTCGGGGAGGCGCTGCGGGACGCGGTGGCGGAGCTGCGCGCCGTCGACCTCACCTACGGCCCGACCCGGCCGGAGAGCCTGGTCTCCCGGCTGCGCCGCGGCGAGATCAGCCCCGACTCGTACGCGCCGCTGGCCGACCTGGTGGACCGCTGCGCGGCGATGCGGGCGGCCACCGACGGCTGGTTCGACGCCTGGGCGGTGCCCGGCGGCTTCGACCCGGGCGGCCTGCTCGGCGGGTGGGCGGTGGAGCGGGCCGCCGCCCGGCTGCGCGCCGCCGGCATCCACGACTACGCCGTGCTCAGTGGCGCCGACCTCGTCGTACGCGGGCACGCGGCGCACGGCGGCCCGTGGCGGGTGGCGGTGCACCACCCGACGGACCGGCACCGGGCGCCGCTCGTGCTGGAGATGACGGCGGGCGCGGTCGGCACCTCGGGGGTGAGCGGCCGGCAGGGGCACGTGGTGGACCCGCACACCGGGGAGCCCGCCGACCAACTGGTCGCCGCGACGGTCGTCGGGCCGGACCTGGCCGTCGCCGACGCCTACGCCACCGCGCTCTACGCCGCCGGGCCGGCGGGGCTGGTCTGGTTCCGCAACGGGTCGGACTACCGCGCGCTCTTCGCCCACCGCCGCTGAGCCCACCGGGCGCCCCCGGGGCATTGGACCCGCGATCGGCCCCCACGGTCTCGGCAACGACCGTGAGGGCCGGTCAGCGACGAGTGCGCGTGGCTCGCGCAATCGAGGGGTGCGGGCCGGTCGGCCGGACGTCGACCTCGCCACCCGAAGACGGGCCTACGCCGCGAGCTCGGCCAGTGACCGCACCGGTACGCTAGCGAATCGACGCAACTCATCGCAAGGGTCTCCACTGCGGACGGTCGCGACAGGAGCGTGGCGATCGGGTGGCGGGGCGATTTCGACGCGGTGAACGGCGAATGGCACGCTGTCCGCCGTGAGTTTCGATCTGAGCGTGTGGGCCCTGGCGGACGGGGCGACACCCGAGGACGTGCGGGCGGCGGTGCTGCGGTGCCGGCAGGGGCTGCACGTCGACCGGCACCCGGACCCGCGGGTGGTGGGGTTCTACCGGGCCATCACCGGCAGCTACCCGGACCGGCCGGCCGGCCCGGGCACCCCGTGGGCGGTGGCGCCGCTGCACGCGGCCAACGACCACGTCGAGCTGAACCTGCACCCGACCTGCGAGGACCAGGTGCTGCTCGACATCGAACGGCTGGCCGGCGCGTACGACCTGATGCTCTTCGACGCGCAGGACGGCTCGGTCTACCCGCCGCCGGCCCGGCTGCCCGGCTGACCACCTCCCGGGTACGACGAGGGGCCCGGCGGATCCGCCGGGCCCCCGCTGTCGCGCGCTCGGGTCACTCGTCGCGCAGGTCCGCCGCGCTGGCCGCGACCGCGCCGATCGAGTCCGCCGCCGAGGTGAGCAGGTCGGCGCCGAGCGCCTGGTCGACCGTGAGGGTCATCAGGGTCTCGCCGCCGGCCTCGCGGCGGGCCACCTGCATCGCCGCGATGTTGACGCCGGCCTCGCCGAGCAGCGTGCCGACCGTGCCGACCACGCCCGGGCGGTCGGCGTAGCGCAGGAAGACCAGGATCCCCTCCGCGCCGATCTCCACGTCGAAGCCGTCGACCTCGGTCAGCTTGATGACGTCGCGACCGCCGGCGGTGGTCACCGTGCCGGAGACGCTGACCGTACGGCCGTCGGGCAGCGCGCCGCGGACGGTGACCAGGTTGGGGTGGTCGACCGTGTCGGCCTGGGCGACCAGCGTGACCTCGACGCCGCGCTCGGCGGCCAGGTGCGGGGCGTTGACGTAGGTGACCTGCTCCTCGACCACCGAGCTGAACAGCCCCTTGGTGGCGGCGAGCTTCAGCACGGACACGTCGTGGTTGACGACCTCGCCGCGCACCTCGACGGTGACGCTGGCGGCGACGCCGCCCGCGACGGCGGTGAAGGCCCGGCCCAGCTTCTCGGCCAGCGGCAGCAGCGGCCGCACGTCCTCGGCGACCACGCCGCCGGCCTGCACGTTCACGGCGTCCGGCACGAACTCGCCCTGCAACGCCAGCTTCACGCTCTTGGCCACGGCCAGGCCGGCCTTGTCCTGCGCCTCGCCGGTGGAGGCGCCCAGGTGCGGGGTGGCGACCACGTTGTCGAAGGCGAACAGCGGCGAGGAGGTGCAGGGCTCCTTGGCGTAGACGTCCACGCCCGCGCCGGCGACCCGGCCCTCGGCGATCGCGTCGGCCAGGGCCTGCTCGTCGACCAGCCCGCCCCGGGCGGCGTTGATGATCCGGACGCCCGGCTTGACGACGGCCAGCTCCTTCTCACCGATCAGGCCGACGGTCTCCGGGGTCTTCGGCAGGTGGATCGAGATGAAGTCGCTCTCCCGCAGCAGCTCCTCCAGGCCCACCAGGCGGACGCCGAGCTGGGCGGCGCGGGCCGGCTGGATGTAGGGGTCGTACGCGATCAGCCGGGTGCCGAAGGCGGCGATCCGCTGGGCGAAGAGCACACCGATGCGGCCGAGGCCGACCACGCCCACGGTCTTGCCCTGGATCTCGACGCCGGTGTACTTCGACCGCTTCCACTCCCCCGCCTTCAGCGCGGCACTGGCGCTGGCGGTGTTGCGGGCCACGGCGAGCAGCAGCGCGAGGGCCTGCTCGGCGGCGGAGACGATGTTCGAGGTGGGGGCGTTGACGACCATGACGCCCCGCGCGGTGGCGGCCGGCACCTCGACGTTGTCCAGACCCACGCCCGCCCGGGCGACGACCTTCAGCCGGGGCGCGGCGGCGATCGCCTCGGCGTCGATCTGGGTGGCGCTGCGCACGATGACGGCGTCGGCCTCGGAGAGCGCCGAGAGCAGGGCCGGACGGTCGGTGCCGTCGACGTGACGGACGTCGAAGTCGTGGGCGAGCACCTCGATGGCGGCGGGTGCGAGTTCTTCGGCGATCAGTACGACAGGAGTCATTGGTCCTCGTAGTTGTCGTCAGAGCGGTGGGCCGGGCTGCGGGACGCCGCGCTGCGCCCTGCGCTGATCCGGGCCATGGCCGTCAGGTGCCGGCTACGCACCTACCCCGCGATCGTAGGGGGCCGGCCGGCCGGCATGTCCCAGACCGTGGGGTGAGTGCCCTCACAACGGGTGACGACCCGCCGGTGAACGGCGCACGACGGGACGCCCGCGCCGGCGGGGCGACGCGGGACGGTTCGGCTCGGGGCGCCCGGCGCGGCCGGCTCCCGGCTAACCCGGCTGGCTTCCGGCTCGGGGCGCCCGGGGCGCGTGGGCGCGGCGGGCGGCGTCGGTGGTGGTGCGGAGAGGAGGCGGCCCGGTCCGGGCACCGGGGAGAGCGCCCGGGCCGGGCCGCCGGGGGTGTGCGTCAGGCGGTCTCGGTGATCGGGCGGTCGACCCAGCTCATCATGCCGCGCAGCTTGCGGCCGGTCTCCTCGATCGGGTGCGCCGCGCCCTCGGCCTGCCACTTGCTGAAGTTGGGCCGGCCGGCCTCGTCCTCGGCCACCCACTCGCGGGCGAACTCACCGGACTGGACCTCGCTGAGGATCTTGCGCATCTCCTCCTTGACCCGGGCGTCGATGACGCGCGGGCCACGGGAGAGGTCGCCGTACTCGGCCGTGTCGGAGATGCTGTAGCGCATCTTCGCGATGCCGCCCTCGTACATGAGGTCGACGATCAGCTTCAGCTCGTGCAGGCACTCGAAGTAGGCCACCTCGGGGGCGTAGCCCGCCTCGGTGAGCACCTCGAAGCCGGTCTGCACGAGCGCCGCCGCGCCGCCGCAGAGCACCGCCTGCTCGCCGAAGAGGTCGGTCTCGGTCTCCTCGGTGAAGGTGGTCCGGATGACGCCGGCCCGGGTGCCGCCGATGCCCTTGGCGTACGACAGGGCCAGCGCGAGGGCGCTGCCGCTGGCGTCCTGCTCGACGGCGACCAGGCAGGGCACGCCCTTGCCGTCGGCGTACTGGCGGCGGACCAGGTGGCCCGGCCCCTTCGGGGCGACCATCGCCACGTCGACGTCGGCCGGCGGCCTGATCAGGCCGTAGCGGATGTTGAAACCGTGCCCGAAGAAGAGCGCCTTGCCCGGGGCCAGGTTCGGCGCGATCGACTCCGCGTAGATGCTGCGCTGGGCGGTGTCCGGCGCGAGGATCATGATGACGTCGGCCTCGGCCGCCGCCTCGGCCGACGTGCGGACCCGCAGGCCCTGCTCCTCGGCCTTGGCCCGGCTCTTGGAGCCCTCCGGCAGACCGATCACCACGTCGACCCCGGAGTCGCGCAGCGACAGCGCGTGGGCGTGGCCCTGGCTGCCGTAGCCGATCACCGCGACCTTGCGGCCCTGGATCAGGCCCAGGTCGGCATCGTCGTCGTAGTACACCTCAACGCTCATGATTTCCCTTTCGTACGGCGGCCCGGGCGGCCCGTCGTGGATCTGTGCGGTGTCGGTCCCAGGCGGCGCAACGGCCGGCCTGGTCGGGCGGGTCCCGGCCGGCGCGTGGGGGCGCCGGCCGGGGTCGGGTCAGGCGGCCCGGAGCGAGGGCCCGGCGGTGATGGAGCGCGAGCCGCGCCCGATCGCCACCAGCCCGGACTGGACCATCTCCTTGATCCCGAAGGGTTCGAGGTCGCGCAGCAGCGCGTCGAGCTTGTCCGGGGTGCCGGTGGCCTCGATGGTCAGCGTGTCCGGAGCCACGTCGACCACCCGGGCCCGGAACAGGCCGACCGTCTCCAGCACCTGGGCCCGCGCCGCGCGGTCGGCGCGCACCTTCACCAGGAGCAGTTCCCGGGCGACCGAGACCTGCGGGTCCAGCTCGACGATCTTGAGCACGTTGACCAGCTTGTTGAGCTGCTTGGTGACCTGCTCCAGCGGGGACGACTCGGCGTTGACCACGATGGTGATCCGCGAGACGTCCGGGTTCTCCGTCTCCCCGACGGCGAGGCTGTCGATGTTGAAGCCGCGCCGGGAGAACAGGCCGGAGACCCGGGCCAGGACGCCCGGCTTGTTCTCCACCAGGACGCTCAGGGTGTGCATGGTCATGCCACGACCTCGCTCCGCTCGGTCGTGCCCAGACGCGGCACGGGACTGAGCCTGATGATTCGCTCGCGTTGCTCGCTCATGTCAGATGTCATCCTCGTCGAAGGCCGGGCGGACGCCCCGGGCGAACATGATCTCGTCGTTGCTGGTGCCGGCGGCGACCATCGGCCACACCATGGCGTCCTTGCCGACGACGAAGTCGATGACCACCGGGGCGTCCTCGATCGCCATCGCGGCGGCGATGGTCCGGTCGACGTCCTCGGCGTTCTCGCAGCGCAGCCCCACGCAGCCGAGCGCCTCGGCGAGCTTCACGAAGTCGGGGATGCGGTGCTTGTGGGTGCCGAGGTCGGTGTTGGAGTAGCGCTCCCCGTAGAACAGGGTCTGCCACTGCCGCACCATGCCGAGATTGCCGTTGTTGATCACGGCGATCTTGACCGGGATGCCCTCCAGCGCGCAGGTGGCCAGCTCCTGGTTGGTCATCTGGAAGCAGCCGTCGCCGTCGACCGCCCACACCACCGTGTCGGGCTTGCCCACCTTGGCGCCCATCGCCGCCGGCACCGCGTAGCCCATGGTGCCGAGACCGCCGGAGTTCAACCAGGTGTACGGCTTCTCGTAGGAGATGAACTGCGAGGCCCACATCTGGTGCTGGCCGACCCCCGCCACGTAGATCGCGTCCGGGCCGACGAGCTCGCCGAGCCGCTTGATCACGTACTGCGGGGAGAGCGTGCCGTCGGCCGGCTCCTCGTAGCCCAGCGGGTACCGCTTGCGCAGGTCGTCGAGCTGGGTCCACCAGTCGGCGAGGTCGGCGCGCCGGCCGGCCGCCTGCTCGGTGGTCACCGCCGCGATCAGCTCGTCGATGACGTGCCGGGCGTCGCCGACGATCGGCACGTCCGCGTGCCGGTTCTTGCCGATCTCGGCCGGGTCGATGTCGGCGTGCACCACCGCCGCGTCCGGGGCGAACGAGTCCAGCTTGCCGGTGACCCGGTCGTCGAAGCGGGCGCCCAGGGCCACGATCAGGTCGGCCTTCTGCAGGCCGTAGACCGCGGAGACCGTGCCGTGCATGCCCGGCATGCCGAGGTGCTGCGGGTGCGAGTCGGGGAACGCGCCGAGCGCCATCAGGGTGGTGACCACCGGGATCCCGGTCAGCTCGGCCAGCTTGCGCAGCCCCTCCGTGGCGCCGGCCTTCAGCACGCCACCGCCGACGTAGAGCACCGGGCGCCGGGCGGTGGCCATCAGCCGGGCCGCCTCGCGGATCTGCTTGCCGTGCGGGTGCAGGGTCGGCCGGTAGCCGGGCAGGTCGAGCGTCGGCGGCCAGGTGAAGGTGGTGGGCGCCTGGAGGATGTCCTTGGGGATGTCGACCAGGACCGGCCCGGGCCGGCCCGTGGCGGCCAGGTGGAACGCCTCGGCCAGCACCCGGGGGATCTCCTCGGCCTCCTGCACCAGGAAGTTGTGCTTGGTGATCGGCAGGGTGATGCCCTGGATGTCCGCCTCCTGGAAGGCGTCCGTGCCGATCGAGGGCCGCGCGACCTGACCGGTGATGGCCACGATCGGCACCGAGTCCATGTACGCGTCGGCGATCGGGGTGACCAGGTTCGTCGCGCCGGGACCGGAGGTGGCCATGCAGACCCCCACCCGGCCGGTCGCCTGGGCGTAGCCCGTCGCCGCGTGCCCGGCGCCCTGCTCGTGGCGGACCAGGATGTGCCGGACCGTGGAGTCGTAGAGCGGGTCGTACGCGGGCAGGATGGCGCCCCCCGGGATGCCGAAGACGACGTCGACCCCGAGCGCCTCGAGGGACCGCACGAGCGAGCCGGCACCGCTGACCTGGGCCGGGGCGGGTGCGCGTACCCCCGGGACGGCCGGGTTGGCGGCGGCGCCGGCGTGCTCGGCGTCGCTCGCGGGCTCGGCGACCGTGCGGGCCCGCCGGGCGGAGTGGGCGAGTGTCTCTGGCGTGGGTCTCGTCATGGCGGTTCAGGCCTTCGGCTGGAGTGGGTGCGGCTGTTCGAGCGGGTGACGCGGGCGACGCCCGGCGTCGATGGGTCCGACGGCAACAAAAAAGCCCTCGTGCAGGATGCACGGGGCCAGCGCACTCTCGAGAGGGAGAGTGCGCTCAGGTAAGTACTCGCAGCGACCGGTACGACGACATGCGGCAAGCCTGACGCATCTCACGCGATGAGTCAACTGATCCCACATGTTGGTTCACGGGCCGTCGGATTTCACCCGTCCGGGCACCTAGGAACCCCGCTCCACCTGCGCGGACCCCTGCCCGGAGGGGCGCGGGGCGGGCACCGTCGGCAGCCGGCGGGGCGGCGGCGACGCGGGCGGGCCGGCCGGGGCCGGCGTCGGGGCGGGGCGGGCCCCCGGAGACGTGGCGGCCTCCAGCATCGCCTCCAGGTGCTCGGCCGGCACGCCCCAGCCGAAGAGCGCCCCCTGGCCGAACCGGCAGCCGGCGGCGACCACGGCGGCCAGCTCTGTCGGCGTGGTCACCCCCTCGGCGATGACCTCCAGGCCGAGCTGGTGGCCGAGCCGCATGACGATGTCGACCATCGGCGCGAACGCCGGGCCGTCCCTGTCCGCCGGCCGCACCGGCTCGTGCTCCGCGACCAGCCCGTGGTCGATCTTCAGGATGTCGATCGGCAGGCGGCGCAGCTGGCCGAGCGAGGAGTAGCCGGCGCCGAAGTCGTCCAACGCGATCCGGACGCCGGTGGCCCGCAGCGCCGTCAACCGCCGGATCAGCTCGTCCAGGTCCGTCGCGACGGCGTGCTCGGTGACCTCCAGCACCAGCCGCTGCGGCGGCACGCGGTGGGCGCGCAGCGCCTCGGCGACCTGGACCACGTACTCCGGGGCGTGCAGCTCGCGGGGGGACACGTTGACCGAGACCCAGACGTCGTGGCCGTCGGCCAGCCAGCGGGAGAGCTGGTGACACGCCTGGTGCAGCACCCAGGCGCCCAGCTTGGCGATCATCCCGCACTCCTCGGCCAGCGGGATGAACTCGTCCGGGCCGACGTTGCCCAGCACCGGGTGACGCCAGCGCAGCAGCGCCTCCGCGCCGACCGGGCGCACCGAGGGCAGCGAGGCCACCGGCTGGAACGCCAGGCGCAGCTCGTCGCGCTCGATCGCGCCGCGCAGCTCGTGTTCCAGCGTGGTACGCCGGCGCAGCAGCTGGTCGTACGTGGCGTCGTAGCGCTCGATCCGGTTCTTGCCGCGCTGCTTGGCGTAGCGCAGCGCCAGGTCGGCGTGGCGCAGCAGCAGTTCCACGTCGGGCTCGCCGGCCCAGCCGGCCACCCCGATGCTCACCGACAGGAAGACCGGCCCCGCCGGCTGGTCGTAGGCGCGCCCGAGCACGCCGAGCAGGCGCTCGGCCACCCGGTCCGCGTCGGCCGGGTGGCCGTGCATCAGCACCGCGAACTCGTCGCCGCCGAGCCGGGCCGCCACGTCACCGGGGCGCAGGTTGGCGCGCAGCCGCTCGCCCACCTCGGCCAGCACCGCGTCGCCCACGTCGTGGCCGCGCATGTCGTTGACGTGCTTGAACCCGTCGAGGTCCAGCCCGAGCAGCACGCAGGGGGCACCGGCCCCGGCGCACCGGTGCAGCGCCTGCAACAGCCCCCGCCGGTTGGCCAGTGCGGTCAGCTGGTCGGTGTGCGCCAGCTCGCGGAAGTGCGCCTCGCGCTCGGCCAGCCGCCGGGCGTAGCCGCGTACGTCGTGCAGCGTCAGGTACTGCCGGGCCACCAGGGTGAAGCCCTCCACGCTGCCGGCGACGATGCCGAGCGCGTCGAACCGGCCGTCCTGGAGCAGGTGGTACATCGCCGAGGCGGCCATGGCGAACATCGGGACGAACGCGTAGGCGCCGTCGCGGCGGACCAGGTCGAGGGCCGGCTGGGCCGTCGCGTCCAGCCGGCGGGCGGCCGACGCGGCGGCGACCAGGCCGGCGGCGAGCACCCCCGCCCCGACCA